>JAAYTH010000038.1 GCA_012523785.1 Bacillota bacterium
GCCGGTGCGGATGGGGACTGCCCCATTATAATAGACAGCCATCGAAAACATCTTATGCCACTGATAGTATATTGTATGGGAGGGGAAAAGGGATTGTGAGGATTGCCAAGGAAGGTTTACTATAAAAAGAGGGGTGGGAGCCCCTTTTTTTCCTTCCCCTCCCTTGTTTACTAAATATCGAAAAATGACATTTTCCCTTTGTAATTATGCTCGGTTGGGCCTTGCTGTTTACCCAATAACTGTAATTGAGAAAAAGGCCTACAGTTAGAACCTGTAGGCCCTCTCTAGGCTGCCTATCCTTCAATCCGAACCGAATGGTCATGGCCCCTGGGGCGGGTAAAGTTGATCGGGAGGGCAGACAAATTCCTGTGGGAAGGGTGCACAGGCTTCTGGCACACAGAATCCGACTACGGGCACCATCAGCCGTACAACTGCCAGGCTTTCAACGATTTTGCAGAGTTTTTTTAAGATCCTTATGACGGCGGGCTCTGTGTCACTACCATTGCTGACAATTAGGACCGGTTCGCAGAAGGTATCGACAATTTCACAGGCGGGTTGGGTACCCGGGGGGGAGTAAAGGGTGATGGATTTGTAGTTGGGGGGCTGTACTACTGTGGTCGTTCCCACCACAGTCCCTAGTTCATCGGTGACGGTGACCACGGCGGTGACATGTTGGGCCACATCAATGGTCCGAAAACCCTCTTCATCGGGATCCCGCAAGGGTTGCAGCACCTGGCAGTCTACTGCTGTAACTTCACAGGAAATACTATCGGTGGGTAAAAGTTCCCGGCCCAGACTAACTTCCACAGTGTCGGGTAGCTCTTCTAGGGAAAAACAATGGTCATAGACCTTTTCTACCTTAATACAATCAATAACCTGTTCTTGTAAAAGTTCGGCCATTTTTCATCCTCCTTTCCTTTCGCCCGGCCATATTCCAACAATGCTAAGGATGGGGCGAATTTGACCGGGGCCTATGTTTCTTAACACATAATGTCTACTTACAGTATATGAGGATGCTTGTGGATGGTGATAGTGGGGATATTTTATTTAGGAAATTATCACTTAAGCCACTTTTATGGCAAAAATTGAATGGAAAGATAAGCCAGGTAGAGGAATTCCTCACCGGTTGTCGAAAACCTAATAGACCTGGCAAATATCTAGCAGCGGATTTGTAAAGTGGGGAGTGAAGTTCGTGATTAAACTGTGTAAGGTGACCAAGACCTATCCCAATGGGACTACGGCCCTGCGGGATATTAATATTCATATTGAAAAGGGGGAGTTTGTCTTTTTTGTTGGTGCCAGTGGTGCTGGGAAATCGACCTTGGCCAAGCTCCTTTTGCGGGAGGAATTGCCGACAAGGGGGGAGATCTTGGTCAATGGGGTGGACATAGTAAAATTAAAGCGCCGCCAGATACCCTACTACCGGCGGGGGATCGGGGTTGTTTTCCAGGATTTTCGCCTTTTGCCGGAAAAGACAGTCTATGAAAATGTGGCCTTTGCCATGCGGGTGGTGGAGGAACCCCGACGGGAAATATTGCGGCAGGTGCCTTCTGTTCTTCATTTGGTGGGCCTTTCCCATAAATCTCGCATGAAACCTTCCCAGCTCTCCGGTGGTGAACAACAGCGGGTGGCATTGGCCCGGGCCATTGTGAATAATCCTCCCCTTCTTTTGGCCGATGAGCCCACGGGGAATTTGGATCCGGATACTGCCTGGGAGATTGTACGCCTTCTGGTGGAAATAAATCGGCGGGGTACCACCGTTATTATGGGCACCCATGCCCGGGACATTGTCGATACCATGAAGAAAAGGGTGGTGGCCCTGGAGGGGGGACGGGTGGTTCGGGATGATAAACGCGGTGTCTATGAATGTGAACAGACTAAACCGCGGTTGATTTTACCTAAAATGGGGGAAATAAGTGGCCTATAAAAGGGTTTTTTACTATTATGTCGAAATTATAATCATTCAGCATAGGAGGTGCCTATGCCTATGCGCATTAGCACTTGGGAGTTTTATGTGCGGGAAGCACTTCTTAGTTTGCGCCGGAATGGATTGATGAGTATAGCCTCTATAAGTACGGTGGCCCTATCCTTTTTGATCTTGGGCCTGTTTGTCCTGTTAGTTTTTAACCTGAACCATATGGCCGGGACCTTGGAATCCCAGGTGGAAGTGGCCGCCTATCTGGACCCCGGCTTGGAAGATGATGCCTATATTGGGATTGCCCAGCAGATTAAAGAGATTCCCGGGGTGAAGGAAAGCGTTTTCGTCAGCCGGGATGAGGCCCTGGATAGGCTGCGGGTTCAGTTTGGGGACCGGCAGGATCTGTTGGACTCGGTGGAGGATATGAATCCCCTGCGCCATTCCTTTGAGGTGAAGGCCCAGGGGCCGGAGGATGTAAAGGTTATTGCAGAAGAGATTGCCCGCCTGGGGGGCATTGCCGATGTAAAATACCAGCAGGAGCTGGTGGAGCGCCTCTTCAATCTGACCCGCTCCATCCGGATTGCCGGGCTGGTGGTGGTGATCCTGCTTATCTTGGCTACAGTGTTTTTAATTTCCAATACCATCAGACTGACGGTCTTTGCCCGCCGCCGGGAGATTGGGATCATGAAACTGGTGGGGGCTACGGATTGGTTCATCAGGTGGCCCTTTATCCTGGAGGGAATCATGCTGGGTCTTTTGGGTACCCTGATCTGCACCCAGGTTTTGAACCGATTTTACTATTGGTTTGTGGCCAGTGTTTACAGTAGTTTGCCCTTTGTACCGGTTGTTTCGCCGGCGGATACCCTAAAGA
>JAAYTH010000005.1 GCA_012523785.1 Bacillota bacterium
CCGTGTTTACCTCCACCAAGGCCCATGTAAATTTTGTGCAGCTCAACTCCTTTGGCTGTGGCCTTGATGCCGTTACCACCGATCAGGTGGAGGAGATATTGCGCGGCGGAGGTAAAATTTATACTGTCCTTAAAATTGATGAAGTGAGCAACCTGGGTGCGGCCAAGATTAGGATAAGATCCCTGCATGCGGCACTGCAGGAAAGGGAAAAAACCGCCGCCTTACCGCGCCAGCGGTATGGGCCGCAGAAAAGGAAGGAATTTACCAAGGCCATGCGCAAAAACTATACCATCCTGGCTCCCCAGATGGCGCCCATACACTTCCCCATTTTGCAGGCAGCCTTAAGATCCTGCGGCTATAATTTGGAGGTCCTGCCCACCCATGCCCCGGGTGCCATTGACGAGGGGCTCAAATATGTGAACAACGATGCCTGCTATCCGGCCATAATGGCTGTGGGCCAATATATTGTGGCTTTGAAATCTGGGAAATACGATTTAGACAGGGTATCTGTTTTGATGACCCAGACGGGCGGTGTCTGCAGGGCATCCAACTATGTGGGCTTTATTCGCAAGGCCCTGCGTGATGCCGGCTATGGCCAGGTACCGGTCATTGCCATGTCGGCCCAAGGGATAGAAAAAAACAGCGGCTTCACCTACTCCCCGGCCATGTTGCTTAGGGGGCTGCTGGCCATCTTGTACGGGGATTTAATAATGAGGCTGCTGCATAGGGTAAGGCCCTACGAAAAAATCAAAGGGTCGGCTAATATCTTGGCCCAGCAGTGGATTGAGCGCTGTTCCCGGGCAGCGGCCCGGGGAAGTATAAGGGAATACAATCGCCTTCTGCCCCAAATGGTCCAGGATTTTGCCGGGTTGGAGATAATCAGGGGCCTGACCAAGCCCAAGGTCGGTGTGGTGGGGGAAATATATGTTAAGTATCATCCCCTGGCCAACAATAATCTGGTTGAAATTCTGGAGGCGGAGGGCGCGGAGGCTGTGGTGCCCGACATGACGGATTTTCTTTTGTACTCCAGTTACGGCCTAATATTTGGCCACAAGTATTTGTCCAAGGGGTTTTGGCCCCGGGTGGGAAGTGAATTTGTTATCCGCCTCATTGAGTGGTTTCGGCAGCCCATGCGGCGGGCCCTGAGGCAGTCGGCCAGGTTTTCTCCGCCGGACACCATCTACCAACTGATCCGAGAGGCCAAGAGGCTGGTTTCCCTTGGCAATCAGTACGGCGAAGGTTGGCTCCTCACCGCCGAGATGCTCCGCCTTATTCAGGGGGGGGCGGAGAATATCGTCTGCATCCAACCCTTTGGTTGCCTGCCCAACCATATCACCGGCAAGGGTGTTATCAAGGGCATTAGGGATCTTTACCCCCAGGCCAACATAGCCCCCATCGATTATGATGCCAGTGCCAGTGAGGTAAACCAATTAAACCGGATTAAACTCATGCTGGCCAAGGCCCCCGGTCCCCTAAAAAGCCATTCGGCAGCGGCGGCAAAAAAGGCTCTTTTAGCGGCGACCAAGGGTGTGCCCCGGGCCCCTTACCAACTCCCTGTCCAGGGCAAGGGGTCGCAGCCAATGCATTTATAAATTGGCCGGGGCGGGCCTGATCTCACAAATGCGGAGCCAGTTCCGTGTTTGCCTGGGCTTTAATTGCCTTTTAAGTCCACATAGAGGGAACCATCCGGGGCTAGGGAGGCCAGGAAGACCTGGGAGATGTCCTTGATGCCCAATTCCTTTAGTTTATTTGTCAGCCAGTTGGTGCAGAGCTTGTTTTTGCGCAGATTATCCGCGAGAACCCTTCCCTCCTTAATGATGATGGAGGGAAGGCCTTCATAGTAGCTTGGGATATTCATGTCCTGGGGTGTTAAAGGGCTGCTCTGGGGTTTTTTTAATACGCTTATGGTTCCGTCAACTTCTAAGATAGCAAATTCCACCTCATCGAGGTTATAAACCCCCTTATACCTGAGGGCCGCCAGGACCTCGGCAACATTATAGTGCATTTTGGCAATATTCCCTTCTAATATTTTACCGTCCTTGATAAAAATAACTGGCCCTCCCTCCAGTAATTGGCGGGCTAAATTACTTTTAATTGCCAACCTACTGGCCAAAACATCGGCGGCGGCGATGGCCACCGGGGCCAGGAAAATTTCCCTCCCCTGTGACGGATCGGAAATATACTTGGAAAACAAATTGGCCACTACCCCCACGGTAAAAAAATCGAAATAGTTTAGTTGGGAAAGGGATTTGCGCCCGGTGATGCGCAGCAGAGCCAGGGCAAAAACAAAGGATTCTAGGGAACGTCCTAGCATGGACAAGATGAAGCCCTCCTTTTTTTGGCAACTATTTTCATCTATTTTAACTCTAATCCTGCAAAAGATACTAAGGGATTATTGATGCCCCGGGAAACCAAAAGGGGATACGTGGGTTTTGACAAAGAGGTACTGTGCCGGGTGTATCTAAAATAGACTGGAAACGGGATTCTGTTTGGGAGATTATGGGGGGGATAAATGTAGAGAAGGGGTATAGTTGCCTTCTGCATTGGTTATAATCCCTAGCAAATTGGATGGGGGGTGGGGCCAATGAAGGGGTCCTTCTATACCTTCGTGGAAACCTTGAATACCAGTATAAACAATATTAGCAGCCGATTTTTGGCCGGGCCTGTTGGTCAAGAAGAAAAGGGGTGCCCGGAACTTTTGCAGGCCGTGGCCCAGGCCCACCGGGAGTGGGAGATGGCAAAAAAGGTATTTGAAACCGTTACCGACCCTGATCTGGTGGACTATGCCATCTATCAGGTGCAGGCAGCCCAAAAACATTATACTTACCTTTTGCGCCGGGCCAAGGAGGAAGGTATCAGGATCTATGAAAGGGTATGATCTTGTGCCCTAAAGATGAAAGGGGAAATTTTTTGGGAATATCCTCCTTGGGGATATAATATTATGTAGTAGCTAACCCCGACTCCCTGAAAGTGGAATCCACCGGGTTAATTTGGCCGCGGCCAATCCGGGGAAATAAAAAAGATCCAAGGGGAGTAAGGATAATTTCATTGTAGGGGAGTTACTACCTGTGGGAATTTATATTCATGGGAGGAGGTTTGGTCAATGGAAAACCTGACGGTTATTATTGCCTATGGCTTTGGCCTTTTTCTTTTATATTTAATTGCTCGTTTGCTTTTGGTCCCGGTTCGCATTCTAGTACGGCTCCTTTACAATGGGGTTATAGGTGGGGTGCTGCTGTGGCTGGTAAATCTGGTGGGGGGGTTTTTCTCCATCATGATACCTATTAACCCCATTACGGCCTTGACGGCGGGGTTTTTGGGGGTGCCGGGTATTGTGCTTCTTCTTCTCCTCCAGTATTTGCTGCAATGACAGATGTGGTTAGCTTTGACAGGCCTTTTTCTTGACGCATATTTAACCATTTGTTATACTTGATGAGGGGAACTACCGGGGGAATTATCCTCAGTTTTGCCCTTTGTCGGGTTTTTATTTTATAAGGTGTTTTTGCGTTTCCATATACATACATCCAAGATTCCCAGTACAAAGGGCCTGCTGTGGGGTAGCTGGATTAAAGGAGGTGAAACCGGCTGCTGCCACTCCCAGGCTTGGGGGCGGGCGGATATGGGAAGCATAGTGATGGAGGAAAAGGAAGGAGGAATATAAATGGCAAATTTATTGGAGGTGCGCTGGCACGGACGGGGTGGACAAGGTGCCAAAACTGCTGCCCTACTGCTGGCAGAATCTGCCTCTGATGCCGGTAAATTCATTCAGGCCTTTCCTGAATACGGGCCGGAGCGGATGGGTGCACCGGTACAGGCTTTTACCCGCATAGATGATGAGCCCATTAGCATGCATTGTCATGTGACCAATCCTAAGATTGTAGTTATCCTGGATCCCAGCCTCATTGGCAGCTCTGTGGATGTCACCGCCGGGGTGCCGGAGGATGGTATTTTTATTATTAACACCGGGACAAGTCCCCGGAAGATGAGGGAAAAGTTAGGGGTCGAAGGCGGGAGTGTTTACACAGTCGATGCCAATCAGATCGCCTTGGATAATATCGGCAGACCCATCCCCAACACCCCCATGCTGGGTGCCTTGGTTAAGGTAACGGGTCTATTGGAACTGGATTCTCTGGTGGCGGATACGGAGAGGAAACTTAGTGAAAGGTTCGCCGGGCGGCCCCAAATTGTAGAAGGGAATATCAAAGCAATAAAGACCGCCTACCAGGAGGTGAAGGGAGAATGACCACCAAGAGTTGGCGTGAAACTGTCCCCGGAGGCTGGATTACAGAGGCCGGGAATGCTCTGGAATATAAGACGGGGGATTGGCGTTCAGAAAAGCCTGTTTTTATCCCGGAGAATTGTATCAACTGCCTATTTTGCTGGGTCTTCTGCCCCGATGATGCTATCCTTGTGGAGGATGGCAAGATGAAGGGGATCAATTATGATTACTGTAAGGGCTGCGGGATCTGTGCTCGGGAATGCCCGACCAAGAAAAAAGCCCTGGTTATGGAGGATGAATAGAAGGATAGGAAGGAGGAATGAGGGATGAAACAAAAGGTTACCTTAACTGGCAACGAAGCGGTGGCCCTGGCCATGAAACAGTTAAATCCTGATGTGGTAGCGGCGTATCCTATTACCCCGGCCACGGAAATTGTCCAGATATTTTCCACCTATGTCAATGATGGCTTAGTTGACACAGAGTTTGTAACGGTGGAAAGTGAACACAGTGCCATGAGTGCCACGGTCGCAGCGGCCTCCGCCGGAGCCCGGGCCATGACGGCCACCTCCGCCAATGGCCTGGCTCTCATGTGGGAAATTGTCTATATTGCCGCTTCCAACCGGCTCCCCATTGTCATGCCCTTAGTTAATAGGGCCTTGAGTGGGCCCATCAACATCCACTGCGACCACAGTGACGCCATGGGTGTGCGGGATTCGGGCTGGATACAATTATGGTCGGAGAACAGCCAGGAAGCCTATGATAACACTATACAAGCCCTGCGCATTGCAGAGCATCCCAAGATACAATTGCCGGTCATGGTCTGTATGGATGGATTTATCATCAGCCATGCCATGGAAAATTTGGAAATACTGCCGGACCAAGTAGTACGGGATTTTATCGGCAGCTATACACCTCAAAAGACCTTGTTTGATTTGGAAAATCCCGTTACGGCCGGACCCCTGGCTCTAACTGATTCCTATTTTGAGTTTAAACGTTCCCAAGCGGAAGCAATGCTGCAGGCAAAACCCCATATTCTGGAGGTTGCCCAGGACTTTGCCGGGGTTACTGGCCATGAGTATGGTCTCTTTGAAAGCTATAAGCTGGATGATGCCGAGGTGGGAATTGTGGTCCTGGGCTCTACGGCGGGTACGGCCAAGGTGGTTGTGGATAAGCTCCGGGCCCAAGGTGTAAAGGCTGGACTTCTCAAGCCCCGGGTTTATAGACCCTTCCCGGCCCAAGAATTGGTCCAGGCCCTGGGCCATCTTGAAGCACTGGCTGTAATGGATAGGGCCGATTCCTTTAATGCCTTTGCTGGCCCAGTATTTACCGATGTCGCGGCGGCCATGTATGGCAATGATGTCCAGACCAAAATTATCAATTATATCTACGGCCTGGGTGGCCGGGATGTAGGTTTAGAAGATATCGAAAAGGTTTATAAACATCTCACCCGCATAGCTGATACGGGTGAAGTTGATGAACGGTTGAATTACCTGGGTGTCAGGGAATAGGAGGAGGTGAAGATTGTGGCAAACTTAAGGGAACTCTCTAAACAAGAATCTTTTCTTAGCAGTGGCCATAGGATGTGTGCAGGCTGTATTGCACCGGTGGTAGTGCGGATGGTGAGCATGGCTGCCAAGGAGCGCAATGTTATTGTTGCCAATGCCACCGGCTGCCTGGAGGTAGCTACTACCATCTATCCCTATACGGCCTGGAAATGCTCTTGGATTCACAATGCCTTTGAAAATGCGGCGGCCACCATCAGTGGTGTGGAGGCTGCCTATAAATCATTAAAACGTCAGGGCAAGCTGAAGGAAGATTATAAGTTCATTGCCTTTGGCGGTGATGGCGGGACCTATGATATAGGGATCCAGTCTTTGTCCGGTGCCGTGGAGCGGGGGCATGACTTGGTCTATATTTGTTATGATAATGGTGCCTACATGAATACCGGTATCCAGC
>JAAYTH010000039.1 GCA_012523785.1 Bacillota bacterium
ATCTGCCGTAGTTCGCCCCTGTCATGTAAGAATCTCTTAATAAATAATCAATGCGATCTGCATCAAATTGGCTTGACACTATTGAAGCTACATAGGGATTGGAATATTTATTATTAATAACCTGGCATCAGAAAAAATTCCCACACAATTACCTATGCTATTTTTCTCCGCAGCATACGTCTATTCCTGCTGGATTATGTGTTCTTTAGTTACACATCTAGCACTTCCTGTAAAAATTCCTTCACGTAACCTCTTTTTAGCCGATCATGGCAGTATTGGTTGGTGTAGCTGCGCAGGCATTGATAACAGCTGGTATCACCCTGGGAGCCGCCACATTCACATTGGGAAACAAGGGAGAAGGTTTCCTGCAGGGCAGCCATAAAATTATCCCGCTCGGCAATTCTTTTTACATGGCCGGCACCGCCGGGCACGTCGTCAAAGAGGGTTAAAACCCGGCAGGTGGGGTTACCCCTATAGGGATACAAGGTGCCGTCAATATCCCGCCGGTCTATATCCAGGGCCGTACAGGCCCCCTCTATCAGCCCGTATAAAAGAGATTCCCAAAATCCTGTTTCACTATGTTGGTGTTCCGGAAACCATACTTCTAAAATGTCTGTACTAAATTCGTATCCCAAGGCATAACGGCGCTGTCGGCCCCGGCGGCACTCCTTACCCCAAGGCGTTTTATGTTTGGAAAGGGGTTTACCATCATAAATTTCTGCATAACCACAGGTTTGGCAAACCTTAAAACCCCTATTACCGGCGTTATTTATCACCGCCAGTTTGCCGTTAATGCTTGCTTGCAGCTGGACAACCTGGCCCAGGGGTAAATCATCCGTCATTTCCACCTTTCCCTTATGGGCAAAGTAGTTTCTGGTGGAGTAGGTTCTTTGGGGCTTAGACATTTTTGGTTTTTCCGGCTTGTCCGCTATAAAACCGAACTCGGGGGTGATGAATATCCCCTTGCTGCGCCTTATCCTATGGCCACAGGTGCATATATCCAGGTCGATACCCTTTTCCGCCAACTCACTACGATATAAGCCACAGTACTCGCATACTGCATAACTATAGGCCAAGGGATCCCGATCCGGTAGTTTTTTAATATAACGGCTTGTCCACAGTTTGCCGCCTGCAACAACCTGGCCCATGGGGGCATATTCTGAAAGGGCGATTTTTAGATCCCGATCTAATTCCAATCCCCTGGCCTCTTCACCATGATGGGTGATCTGTAATTCAACCACATCTACGGGGAATCCGTACTTGGGAATAACATTACGCCGGGAAAGAAAGCCCAAAATATAATGGCCCTCAATGGTGTTGACGGTCCTTTGTATGGCCCCGGCCCGGCCATGCCTCCCGGCCCGGGAATGTTCTATCTCCATCTGCTTCAACTCCCGTAAATCCGTCCGGAGCTGTTCCTCCGCCTTGGCCAGTACGCCATCTTTCTCTGCCAAAAGGCCGTCCACCCAACCCCAATCTTCAACTCCTAGGTTGGCCCACATTTTGCGGGGTACAATGCGTTTTAGGCTATCCCCCAGTTCCCGGGGCTTGGCTGCTAAAAATTCCCGCAACAATTTAGTTGCAGATTGCTTACCAGAAAAGAAGAACTCCTTTACATGGCCAAAGTATTGTGGTTCCTGGGCCCAAAATAGGGCTAGGGCCACGGCATACATATGGCGTTTGATAATCTTTTCATTGGCAATTTCTATATAGGGTGGCTTAATTTCCCCCTTTATTATGCGCAGTGGATCTTTGTAGTGGGAAAAATCGTGAGAACGGCGCTGAGCAAAGGTTAGGGCAAAGGCTGTGGAACTTGTTCGCCTCCCGGCCCGGCCGGCCCTTTGAATATAATTGGCAGCCGATGGGGGGACATTACGCATAAAGACTACCTCCAGCTCTCCCACATCGACACCCAATTCAAAGGTGGTGGAACAGCTTAAGATATTAACCTTACCATCGGTAAAGAGTTTCTGTATTTCCGAGGCCTTGTCGATGTCCAATTGGGCGGTATGTTCGTGGGTTGTCATACTTAAAGGCAGGAAATTAGTATACAATTTGCGATAATGGTTTCCCGCCAGTTCCCGGGCCGGGTCTGCTTTTTTTAATTTGCCATCACAATAGTAGGTGGGGCAAACCCCACGAATATTATGGAGGGTTAGGCGCTTGCATTTGGAACAGCGATACCATTTTACCCGCTC
>JAAYTH010000040.1 GCA_012523785.1 Bacillota bacterium
AAACTGGGGGTAGATGATGGGCTGTCTCTAGAATCCCTGGCCACCAGGGTACAGCGGGTACAGGTGGCCTATGGGGCCCAATTTGGGAGTTTTTATCGTGATTATGGGACCGAAAATCCCCCCTGGCCGACCCTAACTCGGTTTCTGACGGAGCTGGATTGGCATCTGAAGGGTGTCCAGCCTACGGGCCTTTATCTCATTCTTTTGGATGGGCTGCGCTTGGATACTTGGCAGATGCTGGAGAGGGAAATAATAAGGGATCTCTCCTTCCGGAGTCTGGCGGAGGGTCTCCTCTGGGCCCCTCTGCCCACGGTGACGGAGAGCCAAAAACAGGCCCTGGAGGATTGGGGCTGGCAGGGGGAATTTATTGAAGGGGAAGGGGCCCTAGACCAAGGGGCGGACCTGGCTACCTTGTGGCGGGAATTGGAGGGCTCCTCCCTTTCCCCCCCGGAACGTTCCATCCTGCGTTTTTCCTTTGTAGATAACAAGGTCCACACATCCTTAGATTCCTATGGCATCTTCCTGGCCGAAATAATACTTCAGGCCCGGCGGCTTCTAGAACCTTTTTTGCGGAGTCTCCCCCCCGGCTCCGCCGTATCCATCTTTTCCGATCACGGCTTTGCCCGCAATTACTCCTTTCGGGAGAGGGCAAAATACGACGAACCCCGCTATCTCCACGGCGGGGCCTCTCCCCAGGAAGTGATTGTGCCCTGGGCTATATTCAGAAGTGAAAACAGCGGGGGTATTAGACCCCGGGGGTAAATTGGCAGATGATATAGGATTCCCACAGGTCGGAGGTATTGTTTCCATTTATGGTAATGTTGTTAAAAGAAAGGGGGATAAGATGAATTATCTATCACTGATCTGGATATTTTTTCTCCTTTCCGCCCTCCTTCCCGCCTGGAAGCAGCGGAAACTGGAGGCAACCCGCCTAAGGTTACTCCGGGACTTTGAAAAACAACGGAGTTCCAGGCTTATTACTATTATTCATCGCCAGGAAGCAATTAGTTTCTTAAATATTCCCTTAACCCGCTATATCAGTATTGAGGATTCGGAACAAGTACTGCGGGCTATTCGGCTGACTCCCCCGGAGATGCCCATTGATATTTTGCTCCACACCCCGGGGGGCCTGGTCCTGGCTACAGAGCAGATTGCCCATGCCATCCGGAAACACCCAGCCAAGGTTACAGTATTTGTACCCCATTATGCCATGTCCGGAGGAACCCTTTTGGCCCTGGCCGCCGATGAAATAGTAATGGATATCAACGCTGTTTTGGGCCCGGTGGATCCCCAACTGGGCAAGTACCCGGCGGCCTCTATTTTAAAAGTTGTCTCCCAAAAGGAAATCAATGAAGTGGATGATGAGACTCTGATCTTGGCCGACATGGCCCGCAAGGCCGTTAAACAGGTGCGGGATTTGGTTTTGGAAATTCTCCAGGACAGAATGTCCCCGGACCAGGCCCTGGAGTTGGCCCGGCGCTTGACGGAGGGACACTGGACCCATGATTATCCCATCACTTGTGAAAAACTGCGGGATATGGGGGTACAGGTGTGTGGTGAACTGCCGGAGGAGATTTATTCCCTCATGGATTATTACCCCCAGCCGGCCCAACGGCGCCCCACGGTTCAATATATTCCCGTACCCTATGATCGGGAAGGAAATAATAACTAGTGGGCGGGATTGTCAACTAAAGGGGTTTATTGCCTGGAAACCTTATAACTTACCCACTGTGGACAATGCTAAATAGTGTCTTTTTCGTAATCAGCAAAGATAGAAGACAATAATGCTGACTGCCAATATTTTTCCCAGCAGAAAGGTGGTAATGTACATGCCCCACATCAAACCTTTTAAAGCAATTAGGCCGGCGGTCGAAGTGGTGGAAAAGGTGGCTGCCCCACCCTATGATGTTATCGACAGCCGTGAGGCCCGGGAGATGGTAAGGGATAATCCCTACTCCTTTCTCCGGGTGGGCCGGGCCGAGGTGGAACTGGAGCCGGGCATAGATGCCCACGACGGGCGGGTTTACCAAAGGGCCCGGGAAAATTTCAGGCAGATGTTGGCTACCGGGGTTTTAATTCCAGATCAGAAGGAAAATTTTTATATTTATCGTCTTAGCCGGGGGGAGCAGGCCCAGACGGGTTTGGTTGCCTGTGTGTCGGTGGATGATTACCTAAATAATATCATCAAGAAGCATGAGCATACCCGGCCCGATAAAGAACAAGACCGGGCGGCCCATATAGAAGCCTGCAATGCCCAGACCGGGCCTATTTTTCTTACCTATCGGCACCGGGAGGACATTGCCGGGATAATGAAGGAATGGATGGCGGATACCCCGCCGCTTTACGATTTCGTTGCCCCTGATGGAGTGGGGCATAGGGCATGGCTAGTGGGGGATGGAGAAACTCTAGGGCAATTGATTGCAGCCTTTGGCAAGTTAAAGTATTTTTATATTGCCGATGGCCATCATCGCACCGCCGCTGCCGCCCGGGTGGCCCTCCGGCGTCGGGAACAAGATCCTAATTATAGCGGAGGGGAGGAATATAATTATTTCTTATCAGTACTCTTCCCCCATACTGAACTGATGATTATGGATTATAATCGAGTAGTTGCGGATTTGAAGGGTCTGTCACCGGCTGCCTTCCGGGAAAAAATAGCTAAGAAATTTACCGTCGAATTATCCCCAGGCCAAGGCCCCTACCGGCCCCATAAAAAAGGTACCTTTGGTATGTATCTGGGGGGTGCATGGTACAGGCTGCAGGCCAAGGCGGAGATTCTTGCCTCCTCAGATCCAATAGACAGTTTGGATGTATCCCTATTGCAGGATAACATCCTGGGCCCCATCTTAGGCATAGAAGACCCCCGCACCGATGACAGAATCGACTTCGTCGGCGGCAGCAGGGGTCTAGAAGAACTGGCGGGCAGGGTAAATGGGGGAATGGCCGTTGCCTTTTCCCTTTACCCCACCAGCATTACCGATGTCATGGGGGCAGCAGATCTGGGCCTGGTAATGCCCCCCAAATCCACTTGGTTTGAGCCCAAACTCTTGAGCGGGCTTTTTATCCATTCCCTATAATCCTTACTCATCTTCCTTAGCCTGGTCAATACGCACCAAGGCACCATTGGGTTTTGGCAATTTATTCATATTTATCCGATTCATTTGGCAAAAGTATTCAAAAAAGAGCTTGACAAATTCCCGTTCCCGGGGTTTCTTCTTCAAAGAAATAATATCCTTTAAGATTTTAGCCATCCATGTATTGTTGAAGTAACGGTGACGGCCGGTATTCCATGTTGTTTTGAGTGGATGTCTTTCATTGAAATAGTAGTTCCAAAAAAGCATTTTCTTTGATTCCTGCTCGGAAAGGCGAAGCCTATATTCGGGATGGGCCGGGATATATCCGTCCTTACAGTGTTTCGGATCAAAATCATCCCTGACCATGAATGCACCTAGGATACGCCTGTTTTTTTCCGGCATATCAGAAGCCCTTGCCGTTAATAAGCAGGCACTATTTGGCCTTATACGGGCCAATCGCCGGGGCTGGCCTTTTTTCTGGCCACTCTTTATGGCACCGGTAAAAATATTCCACTCTGTAAACACACTGTCCTCTTCCCCCGTTTCACACCAAAAGACCGACTGGGAACTGGGATGAATTCTACGGGTTCTTCTTCTTGCCAGTCTTTCCCGTTTCAAAAGTTCTTGCCGTCTTTTCTCCTGCAATGCCTTTATTTTTTTCAGTCGCACCTCTTCTTCCCGCTGTTCTTCTTTCCTTGTTTGTACCATTTTCCCCACCCAATTTGCCGCCTTCTGATCAATAAGGGTCAGGTAGGTCCCAAAGGCATCGGGAAAAACAAATCTTACATTTTGTGATGGTTCCGCCGGGAAACATATTTCAACGTAGGAATCATCGTATCTGATAATAATTCCCTCGCCAAAAACTTTGTGTTTTACTTCCTTATTAACAAGATTCATTTCTATGTTCCTCCCCTGTTTCCTTGTATAAACTCGAATAAAAACTGTTTAGATACCTAATTCCGCTCCATATCGCGGTAAGTGTCATCTTTATTATAACATTAGCAGGTAGAATATTCAAATATGCTATCGACGGGGAGCGGTGGGACACAGGGCAGGGGAACACTGTTTATTTGCACATCATCGCTAAAACCGTAGGCAACGACGCCCCCGTCGTTCCGCGCCCCTGCTACAAATTACTGCCATAATTATCGCTAAAACCGTAGGGAACGACGCCCTCGTCGTTCCGCGCCCCCGCTACAAATCACTGCCATAATTATCGTTAAAACCGTAGGGGCGGTCATTGACCGCCCGTTCCGCTAGCAAAAACCGTAGGGAACCACGCCCCCGTCGTTCCGTGCCCCCAATCCCCAAAGAAATTATAAATCCAAAGGCACAATTTTATGATATAATATCCAGTAAAGAGACAAAACAGGGTGATAATAATGAAGCTACAAAACCCCCATGACAAATTTTTCAAAGCCACCTTAGGCAATACTAGCACAGCTAGGGATTTTCTTACTAACTACTTGCCCCCAAATATTATGGCCATAATAGATCTAGACACCTTAGAATCCCAAAAAGACAGCTTTATAAACGAAGAATTGCGGGAGAGCTTTTCCGATCTACTCTTTAAAGCCACAATAAACAAAGAAGAAGGCTACCTATACTTCCTCTTTGAACACAAAAGCTACCCCAGTCGGGACATCGCCTTCCAGCTGCTAAAATACATGCTGGAAATCTGGAATACAAAAACCGATAAAAAGAACACCCACCAACTAGCAGTGATCATCCCCCTGGTAATATATCACGGCAAAGAAGACTGGAACATAAAAACCAACTTTAGGGGAATGATTCACAACTACGAAAAACTCCCGGCAGACATGCAAGTCTTCATCCCAGATTATAAATACCTACTCTACGACATATCAGGATTCAGTGATGAAGAAATAAATGGGGCAGTAATAACCAGGACAATGATGCTGGTAATGCGGGATATAT
>JAAYTH010000041.1 GCA_012523785.1 Bacillota bacterium
CGCCGGAGGCCCAGGCGGCGGATATGGGTGGTGACGTGCACTGTTATAGGTACAGTGGGGAATTCCTTTTGCCAATCAACCTTCTGCCAGTAGTGGGGATGGTAGGCCCGTACATATTCCCCCAGGTTGAGGATGTCTGTGGCCAATTCCCCCTGTATTTTCCGGATCACCCGCTGACATTCCCTTTCTAATTGGGCGGATAGGCGCTGTTCCAGCTCCTTTAATACGGATTCATCGTCTAAATTTGTCTGTTCGGGGTTTTCGACAATATTACCCTCCAGCCAGAGGTCAATAGCAAAGGAAACTTGATTATTTTTTAGGCTAGTTGCAACCCGCCGGTTGGAATTACGAACTTCATAACTATATTTTATTTGCCCCCCAGCTGCCCCCAAAAGGTTGATGAGGCCCCGCCCCTTGGCCTGGCTTAAATACAAAAAAATACGGAGTTCGGCCGGGCTCAATTTTCCCACCATCTTTTCCCGGGCAAAGGCTGCCAGGCCCTCTAATTCCACCTTGTCCCCGGCGGGTTTTAGCATTACCGCCACCGGCTGTTTGGAGGGGCTGTTAAAGCGGAACATGAAATCTTCAAAGCGCATGATGGGGATGGCCTTATTGTTGGCTAGGCTCTCCAGGGTGGTGAGGATATAAAGGGGAGGGAGGGGGTGGAGGGGGGAGGTCAGCTCTAAGAGTTCCTTAGCACTGCCGGGGGTGATGATGAGCCAAGATTTACGGCGGAAATCGTTGCTGCGCAAGAGATAGTCCAGGAGGGGGTATATCCCCCCGGTGGCTGCCTCCTGGCTGATGGCCAAAAGCATGGTGTGCCCCAAGAAGATGGGGTTGTTCACCATGTTTTCTAATTTTTCCAAGGCAGTGCCTATGCTTGGTCCCCGGACAGAGGCCACCTGGAGGGGGGCTCCTTCCCCACCCTCCTCAGTGCCTCCCACGGCCTCCCCCATATTGTGATAGACGGCTATTTGGGCGGTGACCTCCAGGCCCGGGCCATCCTCCGGGTTTTTGTCGATCCCCAGGGCCAAGATGGCAGTGCGCCGTTCAATATCCCGCCTATCATAGCAACCAGTCAGGTTTAATAATAATATAAGGAGCAGCAAGACAGCCACGGTCCTAGGGATTTCCCTCACCTCCCCCCTTTTTTTGCCGGACAAGGGCTATTAGATAAAGTAAGCCGGGCCCGGCTACTATTAAAACCGTTCCAGCCTTGGATATAAGTTCGGTGTATGTTTCCACAGCAATAATGTTTTGCGGAAGGCGGGCCAGGAAAAAAAGGGGTACTGTGGGGACATAATGCCAGAAACGGTTTCTTCTTGGGCTGCCCAGGCCGAGGAGTTGGGTGCTGCCGAGGATTATCATCAAGTAGAGGCTGCCCACGCTGGTGAATATCACCACAACCCAAATACCGATAAAGATGGACTCCAGCCGTTCAAAGACACTGGGTATACTGGGTAAGGCCGCCAGCCTGATCTGTTCTAGGGCGGGCCACTGGAGGTATTGGAGGGCTGTATCGCCAAAGGTGCCCAAGCCCATGGTGACGATGGTAAAATAGAGGATAATGGGAATGAGAATTCCATAAAGATGGTATTTCACTGCCTGCTGGGGTTCACTGTAATAGGGCAGGAGCATAAGGATAAATTCTATACCTAAAAAGGAAAGGCCCGTGGCCAGGGCCCCCCTGACTAGAGGGAGGGGGCCAAAGGCAAAGACCGGCAGCAAGTGGAGGGGGTTGACGGCATTGATGGAATTTAGGAAGAGGAACAGAAGGGGTAGGATGGTCAAGGGAAGGAGGATCTCGTGGATCCGGGCAAAGACCTTGACATCTTGGGCCGCCAGCTGGGCTCCCAAAAGGAGCATGATACCGATAATTAATTCTAGAGGTGTGTTGGTAAGGATGGCGGTTATGACCATCTCCCCAAAGATCCGGACTAGGGCGGCGGTGAGGAGAAACCAGTAAATAATAAAGGCCAGGGCCAACAATTTTCCTACGATGCCCCCCAGGATAATGCTGCTGTACTCAATTAGGGAGTGACCGGGAAAGCGAAGGCCTAACTTGGTTAGCAGAACTAAAAGCAGTGCTGCGATTGCCCCGCCCAGGAGGGTGGCAAGGGGCCCATCGGTACCGGCGGCGGCAGCAACCTCCCGAGGAAGGGTGAGGATACCGACACCGATTAAACTGGAGGCCACGATGGCCGCCCCTTGCAAGGGGGTGATCTGATTTCCTTTATCTCTCTTCATAATCGGGTTTTCCTCCTCGCCTGTCTTGCCCCC
>JAAYTH010000042.1 GCA_012523785.1 Bacillota bacterium
CGGGCGTGGACCTTTGGCTGGCCCGGTGGTAGCAGCCGCCGTTATTTTGGAAATAGATAAACCCCTTTGGGGTCTTGATGACTCAAAAAGAATATCACCCCGGCAAAGGGAAGAATTGTACAGACAGATCACTTCCTCGGCCATTGCTTGGGCCGTTGCCAGTAGCGGGCCGGAGTACATAGATGCCACCAATATTTTACAGGCGACTAGGATGGCCATGTCCAAAGCATACAATAAATTAATTGTACCCCCAGATTATCTCCTTTTGGATGCCATCCATCTCCCTTGCATAAAGATACCCCAAGAAGGAATAATTGGCGGTGATGGCAAATGTGCTTGTATAGCTGCCGCCTCTGTTGTGGCCAAGGTGACCCGGGACAGATGGATGAAAAAATGGGATCAGCAATACCCCGGGTACGGCTTTGCTAATCATAAAGGATACCCAACCCCTGAGCATCTAAAAGCCCTTACTAGGCTGGGACCTACTCCCATCCACCGGTTAAGTTTTCAGCCCCTGGCCGATCTTTGTCCCACCGACGAAAATATCACCAGTGGGGGATGGTAAAATATGGCCGATAAGCAGAAAATTGGTCGCCTGGGGGAGGAGTTGGCCTTTCGCAAGTTACGACAAGAAGGTTACCATATATTAGAACGAAATTTCTGCTGCCCCTTGGGAGAAATTGATCTTATTGCCCGGGAAGGCGGGGACTTGGTTTTTATCGAGGTTAAGACCCGTTCTTCAAAACGCTTTGGTTTGCCACAAGAGGCGGTAGACTGGAGAAAACAACGACGGCTTTATCGGTTGGCTGAGTATTATATGATCAGTAAAAATTTAACAGCCACAAGTTGTCGCTTTGATGTAGCCGCTGTCCTGCTTACTGCCAAAAACACAGCCCGGATTCAAATAATTAAGAGTGCCTTTTCCCTTTCGGGAGGTTGGTAATGCATGCATGTGGTACTGTACAAACCTGAGATCCCCCAAAACACCGGCAATATTGCCAGAACCTGCGCTGTAACTAAAACAACTTTGCATTTGATACAACCCTTGGGTTTTTCCACATCGGACCGGTACTTAAAACGCGCCGGCCTGGACTATTGGCAATATGTAACAATTTGCTATTGGAGGGACATCAACCAGCTGCGGCAGGCATACCCAGATAGTAACTTCTATCTCTTTAGCGTCAGGGGTAATAAGCCCTATCACCTTTTATCCTATGACAAAAGTGATTTTTTGGTCTTTGGTTGTGAAACCAGTGGACTGCCAGATGAATTATTACAATCTGATTGGGGCGATTGTATTCGGATCCCCATGCGTACCGGTCTTCGCTCCCTTAATCTCTCCAATGCCGTTGCCCTTGTTTTATATGAGGCCTTACGTCAGCAAGGTTTTCCCGAATTTACCTGAAATAAGCGACTGTTTATAACACCCGGCAGAGAAATGCTTTCAGCCTATACCGGCGGATATTATAAAATCTATCATAAAGGAGTTGGAAGTATGCCCTTTGCCAAGGTATACAGTGCAGCTGTCCTGGGAATGGATGGTTACAAAGTTGAGGTAGAAGTAGATACCTCCCTTGGCCTTCCGGCCTTTGATCTTATAGGGTTGCCAGATTCGGCCCTGCGCGAGGCTAAAGAAAGGGTACGGGCAGCCTTGAAAAACTCCGGGTTTCGTACACCTTCCCGGAGAATAACAATAAACCTTGCTCCTGCAGATCGAAGAAAGGAAGGTTCCGCCTTTGATCTATCTATTGCCATCGGTATCCTCATCGCCTCTGAACAGGTCCAACCATATAATCTTGAAGACACCCTTATTGTGGGGGAACTATCATTAGATGGCTCCCTACGGCCAATCACGGGTATCCTTCCTATGGTTATGGATTGGAAAAAACAAGGGGGTGCGCGGGTTTTCCTACCGGCTGAAAACGCCAGCGAGGCCGCCCTAATAGATGGCCTAAAGATTTATCCTTTTAATTCCTTAGGTGAAGTAATCAGCTTTCTAAAGGGGGAAATAAAGCGAGAACCCTATGAAAAACAAGCACATCCCCCCAGAACCCCACGGGGGAAAAAGCTTGACTTTTCCGATGTAAAGGGTCAAGAAGTTGCCAAACGCGCCTTGGAAATCGCAGCCGCTGGCGGTCATAATGTGCTGATGATCGGCCCCCCGGGTTCGGGTAAAACTATGTTGGCCCGCCGGTTGCCCGGTATATTACCGAAAATATCCTTTTCGGAATCCTTGGAAGTAACACGAATCTACAGTGTTGCCGGTCTCCTTCCCTCAAAACAGCCCTTGATCAATACCCGTCCCTTTCGTGATCCCCACCATACAATATCATATGCAGGCATGGTCGGCGGAGGGAGAATTCCCCTCCCGGGTGAAATAAGCTTGGCCCACACGGGGGTACTCTTCCTTGATGAATTTCCCGAATTTAACCGGGATGTTTTGGAAGTATTAAGGCAACCCCTGGAAGAAGGAACAGTTACAATTTCCAGGGCTAATGCCACCTTGACCTATCCTGCCAGATTCATGCTGTTGACTGCGATGAATCCCTGTAATTGTGGATATTTTGGCGATTCTCTCCGCGAATGTAGCTGTACCCCGTATCAGGTGCAAAGATATCGTAGCAAAATATCGGGACCGCTACTGGATAGGATTGATCTACATATAGAAGTACCCCGCCTAAAATATAATGAAATAGCGGTTAATACGCCGGCCGAACCTTCACAAGTTATTGCCCAACGGGTGCATAATGCCCGCCTAATTCAACAAGAGAGGTTTTTTTCCACCGCCGGTGAGCAAAAGTTCAACGCCCTTATGACCGTTCCCATGATGCGGAAATATTGCCCCCTAAAAAAAGAAGCCCGGGATCTGATGCGCCAGGCTTTTCAAAAATTGGGTTTAAGTGCTCGGGCCCATGACCGCATATTGAAATTAGCACGGACCATTGCTGATTTAGAACAGGAAACAAATATTCTGGTAGAACATGTGGCAGAAGCCCTCCAGTATCGCCACCTAGATCAAAGATTATGGACCTAGCCACAGTTTTATATTAGGCGATGCAACAACTGTTCCCGGTCTCCGTAGATGAAGTCCAGTGGGGGTATCTCCGGGAGACTGTAGCATCCAGGCCTCTGCTTGAGGCTGGCCCTTGCCGCCGAAACCAACACTTGGCCGGTAGCCGCCGGGTTAGTTATTGACATATTAAATTCCAGCCGCTGGTTATGGGTTTTCCCCGCAACACCTTTTCTTTCTATGCGAACCCCATGGCCCATATCTATGAGTTCTTTAACATTTTTAACGGAAAAAACATGAGTTTCATCATTAATAAAATATTGGTTGTCTTTTATAGTTCTTGAAATGTTTTCCAGGTCATAACCATCATAAAGTTCTACATAGACCATCCGCTTGTGAATACCCATACCCAGGGGTACAGTGATAGAAATAGCATCTTTTACCCCTTTTATGCCTTTAACGACAACGGTATGCCCCATGCTCATCCCGGGGCCGAAGTTTACATTGGTAATCCCCTCGGGCGTAATAATTTCAAAGATCGTTCTTATAATGGAGTCAGTGCCCGGATCCCATCCCGCCGCTATAATAGAAACACAGCCATATTCCTTTGCCAACTTATCCAGATGTTTTTTTAATTTCAGAGCAGAATCACCGTGAATATCATAGGGATCCACCGTGTTTATACCTCTTTTCAAATATGTGGGGGCAATCTTGGGTACTGCCAGACTATTGACTGCCAGGATGGCCACATCTATCTCACCCAGATCCAGGGGATCAGCCACCAATGGAATAGCCTTTACATTTTGTTTTAAGGTTTCCACAAGCTGGGGCACTTCTACAATTCCGGCTAAACGCATATCTGCACTTTGTTGAATTGCTTCCACAACACATTGGCCAACATTGCCATAGCCGACAACAGCAACACTAAATTGTTTCAATTCCATTTCCCCCTTCTGACTGCAATTTACTTAATTATATTATGTTGCCCGGCGGCTGGCAAGGAACATAACCCATAAATCCTGCGTTCTTTCCTAGTAGCGGTACTGTTCAGTGATGCCTATGGTGTCATCCAGGGCGGAATGATATAAAAGTGGCTTTCTATTTTAATCTAGTTACTAAGGATATGCTATTCAGGTAGGATAAGGGAAGGATATGTGGAGAGGCAGGAGCCTGGAGGTATTAGAAATGGCTACAATTCAAAATAGTTTAGCCTTTGCCCAAGAACTAATTCGCCAAGTACTGCTTCCCGGTGAACAAGCCATAGATGCCACAGCCGGTAATGGCCACGATACTGTCTTTTTGGCTCGCCTGGTAGGAAGTAAGGGTAAGATTTGGGCCTTTGATATCCAAGTCGAGGCAATAAAAAACACGGAAGAACGTCTGGAAAAAGAGAACCTCAGGCAGCGGGTAAATCTTTTGCTGCAAGGACATGAAAATATGGCCGTATATATAAAGAAGCCAGTGGGAGCCATTATGTTTAACCTGGGTTATTTACCCGGTGGTGATCATTCCATCATCACCCGGCCAGACACTACTATTTCGGCCGTAAAGTCTGGTTTAAAGCTGCTGCGCCCCGGTGGAATTATGACTATAGTTATGTATACCGGGCATACTGATGGTGGGACGGAGGCCGCCCAATTAAAAAGATTTTGCCACACCCTTAACCAAAAAGACTATCATGTCCTCTCCTACTGTTTCCTTAACCAGCAAAATCATCCCCCCCAATTACTTGCAATTGAAAAGAGATAAAACCAAGGTGTTGCTTGCAGCCCACAGTACTACTTCTGGCTAAAGTGATAAAAGCCTATTTTGTCGCAATAGCAGGATTTATTGCCCACAATGACAAATAACATATAGGAATAATTAGCTGAGGGCTGACGATAATATTTGTATATGAAAATCCATTGCAAATTTGCCATAAATCCTACATTTTGCTGATTTTTTGCATTATATATCCCCATATTTTTATCCATACTGTAGCAAGGGGTGAAGGCATGAGTGACGAGAGGTTATATTGGTGGGCTCTATCCTTGGTTCCGGGTATAGGGGCAAAACGGTTCTATACGTTGATGGAAGAATTCGGTTCCGGGGAAAATATTTGGAAATGTACCGACACGGATTTGAGAAAAATACTGCCGTTGCGAACCAGGAATGAGTTTACCAAGTTTAGAATAAATTTTGACCCCGAGCCCCGGTTAAGGGCATTGCAAAAAAAGGGCATATCCTTCTTTACCCTTTTGGATCCTGAATACCCGGAAAGCCTAAGAAACATCGTAGATCCTCCCCCGGTCCTATATGTCTTAGGAAAACTACAGCAACGGGACCAACGGGCGGTGGCAGTGGTAGGAAGCCGCCGGCTAACCCCCTATGGACGCACTACCGCAGAGCGTTTCGGACGGGAACTGGCCGAATTAGGGTTCACCGTTATAAGTGGCATGGCCCGGGGTATTGATAGCTGTGCTCACCGGGGTTGTTTGACAGCAAGGGGGCGCACCATTGCAGTACTTGGCTGTGGCCTGGACTATGTATACCCACCGGAAAATCGCAATCTCATGAAAAGGATAGCCCAAAATGGAGCGGTAGTATCAGAATTCCCCCTGGGTACTCCACCGAAGGCAGGGCATTTCCCCATCCGAAACCGCATCATCAGCGGGCTTGCCCTGGGGGTGCTGGTAGTGGAGGCTGCAGCAACCAGTGGCTCCTTAATTACTGTGGATTGGGCTTTGGAACAGGGGCGGGAAGTTTTTGCTGTACCGGGAAACATCAATAGTCGTTACAGCTTGGGGACTAATTTTCTTATCAAGCAGGGTGCCCACCTGGTACAGGAAGCCCGGGAAATTGCCGAGGTGCTCCAGATACCCATTGAGGGAGATACCGCCCAAAGTAAAGCCTTTAAACTGAGCAATGACGAAAAGGCCGTATTAGCTGTTTTTCAGGAGCGCCACCTTCATATTGATGAAATAATCCGGGCTAGCCAAATGACATCACAACAGGTTATTGCAATTTTGCTGATGCTGGAATTGAAGGGGTGTGTGCAGCAATTGCCAGGGAAAATGTTTGTCAAAACACGTTAAATCAATCATACACATAAATTTTTATCCCCCGCAGGTGGATTGGCTGGCAAAATTACAGTTTTTATATACACCAGGTCTGGCTTAGTGCTTTTCGGATAGGGCAGTTTAAAATTTGGCTGTCACCATATTATAACCTTAACAACCGGGGGCTTTCTTTTGACACTCCGGTTTTTTTCTGTTAAAGTTGTGGGTAGTAAAATTGAGTCGGTGGAGGTGAAGGTGTGGCCAAGTCTTTGATAATAGTGGAATCACCCGCCAAGGCGAGGACCATAAAAAGATTTTTAGACGATAGTTATCAAGTTAGTGCTTCTATGGGCCATGTCCGGGATTTACCCCGCAGCCAATTTGGGGTCGATATTGAAAAGGGTTTTGAACCCAAGTATATTACCATCCGGGGCAAAGGCCCTGTGCTGCAGGAATTAAGACAAAAAGCAAAAAAGGCTGCAAATATTTATCTTGCAGCAGACCCCGACCGGGAAGGGGAGGCCATTGCCTGGCATTTAAGTAAGGCCTTGAAAATAAACGAAAATACCCGCTGTCGCATCGAGTTTAATGAAATCACCCAAAAGGCAATACTTAATTCTTTAAAAAAACCTCGCCGTATTGATATCAATCGGGTCAATGCCCAACAGGCCCGGAGGATTTTAGATCGCTTGGTTGGATATAATCTTAGCCCCCTTCTGTGGCAAAAGGTAAGGAAAGGCCTAAGTGCCGGGAGGGTGCAGTCTGTTGCCCTGCGTTTAATTTGTGAAAGAGAACGGGAAATAACTGCCTTTATTCCGGAAGAATATTGGAGCTTAAATGCTCATTTAAAGGAGCCACAATCGGAAGATATCTTCACTGCCATCTTCTATGGTGCTGGGAAGGAAAAAGTAGAATTAAAAACTGAAATAGAAACTAATCGTATCGTGGAACAATTACAAGGATGTGACTTCCACGTAGATAAAGTCAGCCGCAAGGTGCGAAAAAGGAATCCTCCCCAGCCCTTTACCACCAGCAGTCTCCAGCAAGAGGCCTCCCAAAAATTAGGCTTTAGTGTTAGGAAAACCATGTCCTTGGCTCAACAACTATATGAGGGATTAGACTTGGGGAAAGAGGGTACCGTTGGGTTGGTCACATACATCCGTACCGATTCAACCCGGCTTTCCACCCTGGCCAGGGAAGAAGCCAAAACCTATATCGAGAAAGAATTGGGCCCACAGTTTTGGGCTGGACAAAAAGCCACCCCGGGTAAAAGAGGAAAAGTACAGGATGCCCATGAGGCCATCCGCCCCACCGATGCCCGTAGAACCCCGGAAGTGGTCGGCCCCTTCTTAAAACGAGATCAATTGAGATTGTATCAATTAATCTGGCGGCGTTTTATTGCCAGCCAAATGTCTCCGGCACGTTATAATACCCTTTCAGTTGATATTAAGGCGGGAGGGTACCTATTTAGGGCCAGTGGCTCTACACTGTTATTTCCCGGATTTATGAAGATATATATTGAGGAGGAGGGTAAAGCCCAAGAAAAAGACAAAACATTACCAAAATTAGTAGAGGGGCAAAGGCTGATCCTAAAAGAATTGGAACCGAAGCAACATTTTACCCAACCCCCCCCGCGTTACAGTGAGGCCACCTTGGTCAAGATATTGGAAGAACAAGGTATTGGCCGCCCTAGTACCTATGCCCCAACGGTAAGCACTATCCTACAACGTGGTTATGTAATTTTAGAAAACCGCCGTTTTGCCCCTACCGAGCTGGGATTTATCGTGACCGATCTGCTGATTGAATTTTTCCCCGGAATTATTGATCCGGAATTTACCGCTAATATGGAAAATCACCTTGATTCCATCGAGGAGGGCAAGTCCGACTGGCGGCAAATTATTGCTGATTTTTACCAACCCTTTGCTGCTGAATTGGAACAAGCCAAAGAAAAAATGACTGAGGTGGCAATAAAGGATGAGGTAACTGATGAAATATGTGAAATCTGTGGCCGCAACTTGATTGTAAAACACGGACGGTTTGGAAAATTTCTCGCCTGCCCCGGTTTTCCCCAGTGCCGATTTACAAAACCAATTTTAGAAGAAATAGGGGTGAAGTGCCCCCAATGTGGAGGAGAACTTGTAGTCCGAAGGGGCCGGAAGGGGAGGGGGCGCAAATTTTACGGCTGTAGTAATTATCCCAAATGTAAATTTATTCTTTGGGATAAACCCCTAGCCAAAAAATGCCCCCAATGCAGTAGCCTTCTCGTAGAAAAACGTCCCCGGGGCAAGGAACCTTATTACGCCTGCAGTAACAAAGAATGCGAATATCGTGAAAGTATTCAAGAAGATGACCTAGACAAAAACCAATGATAATTACTTCTGGGGGCAAGAATTTTTACAGATTGAAGGTTCGGGCTACCTACTGTGGCACCACCAGCAGGATTAAATAGACAAGGAGCTGCTATTTGGGCTATTATTTAGGAGTAGTTAGGAATTAAACTTCTACTTTATTAAAAGTTTGTATATTCGGAGTTGTTGAATTTTTTATTTTGTGTTAATATAGTATAGGGAAAGTTTATCACGTTTGTTTTTTTATAAAAGTGGGTGTCGCTAAAAGTGGAAAAATGGATTCAGCTATTCTGCACACATCTGCAGAAAGAAAAAAATTATTCTAGCCACACAGTTGTTGCCTACCGCAATGATCTCTATCAATTTTTGCGCTTCCAGCAAGAATGGCCGGGCAAAGACTGGACTAAAACCGATAATATGCTGCTCCGCAGTTATTTGGTCCACATGATGGAGGGTAAATACGAACGTTCGTCTATTGCTCGAAAACTTGCTGCCCTACGTTCCTTTTTTTCTTTTTTGCAAAGGGAAGGTGTTCTCTCTAGCAATCCGGCCACAGAGATAAGATCACCAAAACAGAGTAAAAAACTACCACGTTTTCTCCACCAGCAGGAGGTACAATGCTTACTATCAGCGCCGTCTGCAGACACCCCCTTGGGCCAAAGGGACAGGGCCATTTTAGAAGTACTATATGCATCCGGGCTTAGGGCCAATGAATTAGCGGGTTTACAGCTTGCTGATTTGGATTTTACGAAAAAAGAAATACGCATTTTGGGCAAGGGCAATAAAGAAAGGCTTGTTCCCTTTGGCAGTAAGGCCCAAAATGCTCTAAACCTTTATCTTAATGGCGGGCGGCGCGAACTACTGACCCGGGGTGGTAAGCACATAAAAAATAATAATACTGTGTTTTTAAATTATCGGGGTGGAAAACTATCGGTGCGCAGCATCAGGCGGATATTGGCCAAATATGTAAAACAACTGGCCCTGGCCGATGGCATAAGCCCCCACAGTATTCGGCATACCTTTGCTACCCACCTTTTGGAGGCCGGAGCGGACCTACGCAGTATACAAGAATTATTGGGTCACGTTAGTATCTCAACAACCCAAATATACACCCATGTTTCCCGGAAACGATTACGGGCTGTTTACCAGGAAAGCCATCCCAGAGCATAACTGGACGAAGAAAAAGGACTTAAGGGAGTGTAGGTATTAGTGCATGCAACCACCATTTTAGCAGTACAGCGTGGGGGAAAGGTTGCCATTGCTGGCGATGGCCAGGTTACCCTGGGGAATAATATAATTATGAAACATGGTGCTAACAAGATCAGACGCCTTTATAACGATAAGGTTTTGGCCGGATTTGCCGGTTCTGTTGCCGATGCCATAACCTTATTTGAAAAATTTGAAGGCAAATTGGAAGCATTCCAGGGTAATCTGATTCGTGCTGCAGTTGAAATGGCAAAGGAATGGCGTATGGATAAGGTACTGCGCCGCTTGGAGGCAATGTTAATTGTCGCTGACAAAAAACATCTACTTATAGTCTCTGGAAAGGGTGAAGTCATTGAACCAGACCAGGGGGTTGCGGCCATAGGTTCGGGAGGGCCCTATGCATTGGCTGCAGCCAGGGCCCTCATGGAGCATAGCCAGCTCCCGGCCTTGGAAATTGCCCGGACAGCCCTTTTAATTGCCAGCGAAATTTGCGTTTATACCAATGATAATATTTCCTTGGAGGAACTATAGGGAGTGGTAGAGTTGGAGGACCTTACACCGAAAAATATTGTCTCCCATCTGGATAAGTATATTATCGGCCAAGAAAAAGCGAAACGATCGGTGGCAGTTGCCCTGCGCAACCGCTATCGCCGCAGCAAACTGGCTGAGGATTTGCGCGATGAGGTTGTACCTAAAAACATCTTGTTAATCGGCCCCACGGGTGTGGGGAAAACCGAGATTGCCCGCCGCTTGGCCCGAATGGTTCAAGCACCTTTTATTAAAGTTGAAGCCACAAAATTTACAGAAGTTGGGTATGTGGGCCGGGATGTGGAAACAATCATCCGAGAATTGGTCGAAACATCAGTCCGTATGGTCAAACAGGAAAGAATGGCTGCTGTTGAAAAAGAAGCTGAAAGGCTTGCAACAGAACGCCTTCTTGATATATTGTCACCCCTGCCGAAGAAAACCTCCCCCAGTGTCAATCCCCTCAGTGCCTTACTTGGTATACCAGATAAACATCAACCAGAAATAGGGCAGGAAAAAGAGAATCAGCATGAAGAACAACTCGCCCGGGCTCGGAAAATAAGGAAAATACTGCGACAGCGTCTGCAAAGGAGGGAATTGGAAGACGAGTTGGTTGAAATAGAGGTTGAAGAAAATAATATCCCGTTCTTCGATTTATTTTCCGGGGCTGGAGAAGAAATAGGTGTTAATTTTCAAGAATTATTGGGAGGGATGTTGCCAAAAAAGAAAAAGAAACGTCGTGTAACTTTAAAGGTAGCTCGCCGTCTGTTGTCACAAGAAGAAGCCGCCAAAATGATTGATATGGATGAAGTGACTTCTGAGGGCATCCGGCGCACTGAAGAGATGGGAATAGTTTTTATTGATGAGATGGACAAAATAGCAGGTAAGGAAATAGGTTCCGGGCCCGCTGTTTCCCGCGAGGGTGTGCAGAGAGATATCTTGCCAATTGTCGAAGGTTCTACCGTTGTTACAAAATATGGTCCTGTGAAAACTGATCATATTCTCTTTATTGCGGCAGGCGCCTTCCATGTCTCCAAGCCTTCGGACCTTATTCCTGAACTACAGGGGCGTTTCCCACTGCGGGTTGAATTGAATAGCTTATCTAAGGACGATTTTGTCCAGATATTAACTAAACCGAAAAATGCCCTTTTAAAACAATACCAGGCCTTATTAGAAACTGAAGGAATAAAACTCCATTTTACAGCAGATGCTATAGAAGAAATAGCGGGCTTGGCAAACCAAATAAATGAGCAAGCAGAAAATATCGGTGCCCGCCGTCTCCATACTATTATGGAGCGGCTGCTGGAAGATATATCTTTTTCTGCTTCGGAGTATGTGGGGGGCGTGCTGGAGATTGATGCCGCATATGTTCAAGAACAGCTTGAAGAAATAGTAAAGGATCGAGATCTTAGCCGTTACATTTTATAACATGTTTGGGAGGAATATAGTATGTCACTGTTGGAAAAAACTCGCCGCGTAAATAAACTATTGCAAAAAAGTGCCGGTTACCCAGTGGATTTTGAAGAAATATGCATTGTGCTGAGTGAACTTGTCAATGGTAATATCTATGTGATCAGTCGTCGGGGGAAGATCTTGGGCAAAGCTCTACTAGAAGGGTACGAATGTGACGTGCTGGAAGAGGATATTATCCAAGCTGGTAAATTCTCACCCAAGTACAATAATCAACTGCTACAGATATTTGAAACTAGTGCCAACATTAAACAGGCTGACCAGTGTGTCCTTGATGGCGGAATAGAATGTATGTTCCCTTCCCAAATGCTAACCATTGTACCCATCAATGGGGCCGGTGAGCGCTTGGGGACATTAATATTATCCAAGCAACAGGGAAATTTTACTGAAGATGATCTTGTGTTGGCTGAATACAGTGCTACGGTGGTAGGAATGGAAATAATAAAATCGAAATCTGAGGAAATTGAAGAAGAAGCCCGGAAGAAGGCTGCAGTGCAAATAGCCATTGAAACCCTTTCCTATTCAGAATTAGAAGCCGTTTTGCACATATTCGAAGAGCTCAAGGGAGATGAGGGGTTATTGGTAGCCAGTAGAATTGCCGACCGGGTCGGTATCACCCGTTCAGTCATTGTCAATGCTCTGCGGAAGTTTGAAAGTGCCGGTGTTATTGAATCCCGATCCCTGGGTATGAAGGGAACCTATATCAAGGTATTAAACGACCGTCTGTTGGCGGAACTGAAAAAGATTAAGTAGAATATTGCTTTGCTGTAACCACCCAACGGCAACCATTATTGTCATCCTAAGGGAAGCGGGGGAGCCTCACGAAATAGAATGTAAAAATCCCCCGGCTAGGTGCCCTTAGGATGACAATTAAGACCACCTATAAATTTTTAGCATCCTATGCTTTGTTTTTGTTACTAGGACCTAGTAGTAACAATTTGCAAATAACACTAGGAAACTACAAAAAAGGTAATATTGGCAGAAAATATTTCCATCTCAGGTAGGAAAAAGAAGGTGTGATGTAGAACTATAAGATATCAACGGTAAATATACTCTTGTTGTATCCCTGCCGGGGCAAACCTAGGGTGACCTAGGGGCGCAAAGCCATTGGATCTTGGTTGACCAAGATAGCCAGGTTGCCGGGGATTTAACCCCGGTAATATCTACCGGGGCTGTTTATTATCACTGAATGTGACAAGGGGGAGAGATATATGCCTATTTGGGGGAGGGGAAACAATATAGACCTGCTGGGACAAGCCCTTGATTATGCTAGTCTTCGCCATCGCCTTCTAGCAGACAATATTGCTAATGTGGAAACACCAGGCTACAAGCGCAAAGATGCTAATTTTAGCGCCTACTATCGCGCTGCTCTAGGGGCTAAGGTAACACATCCCGGCCATATAGCCATCAGCCCCAGATCCACTGCTATTTTAGATTCGGTTTTACCAAATAGTACTGCTAGAAATGATAACAACAATGTGGATATTGATCTGGAGATGGCGGAGCTGGCAAGAAATACCCTTTATTATCGAAGCCTCACTAGGCAAATATCCCAATCCTTAGCCAACTTAAAAATGGCAATCAGTGAAGGGAGGCGATAATGGTGAGTCTGTTTTCCGGTTTTAATATTAGTGCTTCTGGGATGACAGCCCAACGTCTACGCATGGATCTGATAGCCAACAATCTGGCCAATGCCACTACCACCCGCACTAAGGATGGTGGGCCTTATCAGCGACAGGTGCCTGTCTTCGCCCAAAGGGATGCCACACCTTTTTTACCTGCTGCCTTAATTGCAGACTTCAATAAGCGGACAGCCGGTGGGGTCAAAGTCGAGGCAATAATAAAAGATCCGACACCTCCCCGGCGTGTTTTCAACCCAGACCATCCCGATGCTGGTGAAGATGGTTATGTAGCCTTTCCCAATGTAAATGTGGTTATGGAAATGACGGATCTTCTAGCCGCCAGCCGGGCCTATGAGGCTAATGTAACAGCCTTTGATGCTGTAAAAACAATGGCCAACCTGGCACTGGAAATAGGCCGTTAATATCCTTTTGCACCTCCAATAATTTGCTATATGCAATGTGTCAACCGTCTTCATCAGTACAGAGCAAAAAATGGGATGGCCGTAATTATGGTAAGCAACGACAATTATACAATTAGGGAAGGGGACAATTGGCCGTTGTAGAGTACTAGGGAGGAGGGGAGAAGATGCAGGTAGTCAATCAAGTACCCGGAGGGAAAATTAGTATATCACTTAATAAATCTCCCTCAGCCGATGCAGATATTAGTACAGGCAAGACTGAAATACCATCCTTTGCCGATATGTTGCGGGAATCCATTGATAAAACTAATCTCCTACAGCACGAGGCTGACATGCTGAATAAAAACCTGGCCCTGGGAAAGGCCGAAGTTGAAGACCTGCACCAAGTGGTTTTGGCTGGAGAAAAAGCAGAGCTATCATTACTGCTGACAGTTCAGATCCGCAATAAGGTAATAGAAGCCTACCAGGAACTTATGCGAATGCAGGTATAGGTAAAGGGGTATAATTGCCTTTCCCTGTGCTCAGGATGGAAAATTTGTTACTACCTGACTAGATCAGCGGGGTATTAGTTATAAAGGTATCTAAATATGCTGCAAACCTTCTTAGTTGTCAACCTGAGGGCATCGCCTGCAGGATCCCTTAAACCTTCTTCCTGCAAGGGCCAAAAACCTCCGCTTCACTCCCTCCGCTGCGCCTTGGGCCGATAGGATGACAGCAGGAAATATCAATTTGGTAGTAATGAAAACTTTTAGTCTAAATATATAGTCGAGTAACGGGGTGGAAGAGGATGGCAAGTCTTCCGGAAATTAGGGAGCAAATTAATCACTTTTGGAATAATATGGAACGAAACAATAAAATTAAACTTGCGCTCATACTGGTGGCTGCTTTATTGTTAATACTCGTCCTTGTATTCATAACTAAACCCCGGTATGAAGTGCTTTTTGCTAACTTGTCCGCGGAAGATGCGGGGGAAATTACTAGCCGGCTGGAAGAAATGGATATTTCTTACCAGCTAACCGACGATGGCAGCAGCATCCTGGTACCCAAGGATAAAGTTTACAGTGTCCGGAATAATCTTGCCATGGATGGCATCCCCCGGGGTGGCGTAGTGGGTTTCGGTGTCTTCGATGAAACAAGATTGGGAACTACCGAATTTGAGCGTCGAGTTCAATATCGCCGTGCAATCCAAGGTGAATTAACACGTACAATTACCGCCATGGCCGGGATCAAAAATGCATGGGTCCAAATTAGCATACCCGAGCCGCGGCTGTATTTATCCCAGGAGGAAAAGGCGACGGGTGCTATACTACTGGAAACCATAGGCGAGTTGCGTCCTGAACAGGTGCGGGGTATTGTCCATCTGGTTTCCCACAGTGTGGAAGGATTGGACACCGAACAGATAACAGTTGTCGATACCAGGGGACAAGTCCTTTCCCAAGATTTAAGCCCCAATAGTAATCTGGGCCTGACATCTAGCCAATTTGATATTCAACGACGGACAGAAAGGGAACTAGAGCAGGGATTGCGGACCATGCTGGAAATGGTCATAGGCATGGGCAAGGTAGTTACAAAAGTTAAAGCAGAAATTAACTTTGACCAAACAGAGGTAACCACTCAGCTTTTTGAACCAACTGAAAGTGGTGAAGGTATTATCCGCAGTATGCAAGAATTAGAACGTTCCTTCCACGGGGAAGGGGGGACGGGGGGTGTCCCGGGAACTGATGCTAATATTCCCGGAAGCGGTATCCCCACCTATCAGGAAGGTGGAGAAGGGGAGTCTGAATACTACGAGCGGGAAATAACCACAAATTATGATATAACAGAAATACATGAACACCGGGTCATAGCCCCGGGGCAGATAAGGCGATTGTCGGTGGCAGTGCTCATTGATGAGAATGAATTGACTTTAGAGCAAAGGTTAGCCATAGAGGATACTGTTAGTGCAGCCGTTGGTCTAGACTTTTCCCGGGGTGACCAAATTACGGTGGCAAGCATTCCCTTTGCCGACAGCCCCTTTGTGGACCTAGATGATTTGATCGAAATCAAAAAACCATATCCTTTTTGGTTGTATCTTTTGGGGGCTGGGCTACTATTGGCTAGTGGATTTTTGCTCTACCGTTACCTGCAGCGGCGACGTCAAGTGGATGATTATAAGGCAGTTTTGGAAGAAGTAGCCGCTGTGCAGGTGGAAGAAGAGGATGAGGAGGCTGCTGAACGGAAACAGCTTCTTGAACAGGTCGGGCGTCTAATACGACAACAGCCAGAAACTGTAGCCCAACTGTTGAGCACCTGGATGGCTGAAGATTAGGAGGGTAGTGAATATGGCCCGCCGTAGTTTATCGGGAAAAGAAAAGGCTGCAGTTGCTTTAATCACCTTGGGCCCGGAGCTGTCTGCCGAGGTGTTTAAACACCTGCGGGAGGATGAAATTGAAGAACTGACATTAGAAATAGCCAGCATGCGTAAGGTTGACCCGGAGCAAAAGGATGATGTTCTGGGCGAATTGTATAATATGTATTTGGCCCAGGAATACATTGCCCAAGGGGGTATCGAATATGCCCGGGAGATTTTGGAAAGGGCCCTGGGCAACCAAAAGGCCATGAGTATTATTGACAGGTTGACCTCATCCCTGCAGGTTAAACCCTTTGAGTTTATCCGCACCACAGATCCGGAACAACTGTTAACCTTTATTCAAGGTGAACATACGCAAACCATCGCCTTGATTTTGGCTTTTCTCCGACCTGAACAGGCGGGGACTATCCTAGCCGCCCTTCCACCGGAAAAACAGGTGGATGTAACAAAACGAATGGCCCTGATGGAAGGTACTTCCCCGGAAATAATACAAGAGATAGAAAAGGTGCTAGAAGATAAATTATCTGACCTGGTGGGTCAAGATTCCACCCGGGTTGGAGGGGTAGAAGCCCTGGTCGAAGTATTAAACCAAGTCGATAGGGCTACTGAAAAAACTATTTTGGAAAATTTGGAGGAACATGAGCCGGAACTGGCCGATGAAATCAAACGACTGCTCTTCACCTTTGAAGATATTATCCAGTTAGACAATAGGGCGGTAATGAGGGTTTTGAGGGAGGTTGACTTAGGCAACGATCTTCCCCTGGCCCTAAAAGTTGCCAGTGAAAGTGTCAAAGATAAAATTTTTACCAACATGTCCAAACGAGCAGTGGAGACATTGCAGGAAGAAATGGAATACCTGGGCCCTGTCCGGCTGCGGGATGTGGAAGATGCCCAACAGCGAATCGTCAATACCATTCGCAAGCTGGAAGAAGTGGGTGAAGTTATAATTATCCGGGGCGGGGAGGATGAAATCGTTGTCTAGGGTAATTAAAGGTGTCCGGGTGATGACCAGGGCCTCTACCATCGGACAAAAACAACAAAAACCTAATACTATTAAGACTGATAAGGCTATCCCCCAAGATATCAAACAGCGAATACTGACTAAGCACATTATATCCAATGCCGAAAACAAAGCAGCCGCATTGCTCTACGCCGCCCAGGAACAAAGCCGTTCCATATTGGAGGAAGCCGCCTCGGAGGCCAAGGCAATAAAAGAAAAGGCCCACTCTGAAGGCTATACCCGGGGTTACCAGGAGGGAAAAAAAGAGGCCCTTAACCTTAAAAAAGAAGCAGATATCATGTTAAAGAATGCCCGGCTGGAAAGGAAAAATATTATTGACTCTGCGGAACCCGAAATTATTACCCTGGCCTTACAAATGGCGGAAAAAATAGTGCACCGGGAATTGACCCTTGATAAATCCCTTCTATTGGCTATGCTCAGGGGGCTAAAAGCAGAGACCTTAGGCAATGGGGTCGTGATTCGAATTAACCCGGAGTTCCTACCAGTTATACAGGCCCGGGAAAGTGAACTGCTACATATTTTCCCCCAGGGAGGCTATAGACTGGAACCCGACCCTAGGGTGGAACAGGGGGTTATCCTGGAAACTGAAATGGGAACTATTGATGCAACGGTTACAGCTCAATTAGAAGAATTGGAAAAGGTTTTAAAAGAAGTGATGCCCAATGGCTAGTAAGGGTTTTACGGCAGCAAAATACCTGGAAGCTGTTAAGAAAACCATCCCCGTCAAGATTTCGGGCCGGGTCGTCCGGGTGACGGGGGCTTTGCTCGAATCCCAGGGGCCCCCGGCCAGTGTGGGGGAATTATGCCTAATAGGAAATAATGGGATGAAGGCAGAGGTTATTGGTTTTCACGCTAACCATCTTCTCTTGAGCCCACTGGGGAAAATGACAGAGATTGCCCCGGGTGCGCCCGTCAGGGCCACCGGGAAACGCTTGACCGTTGGTGTTGGTCCGGAACTTTTAGGCCGGGTGCTGGACGGTTTTGGACAACCCTTGGATGAAAAGGGTCCTCTTAAGACCAGCGTTGAATATCCCCTTGAAAATGCTCCACCCCATCCCCTCCTTCGTTCTCGCATTAATAAAACACTCCCTGTGGGTATCCGGGCCATAGATGGACTGCTTACCTGTGGCCGGGGACAGAGGATGGGGATTTTCGCTGGCAGCGGTGTTGGCAAAAGCACCTTGCTGGGAATGATGGCAAAAAATACAGAGGCCGATGTTATAGTCATAGCCCTTATCGGAGAGCGGGGGCGAGAAGTAAGGGAGTTCCTTGAGAAGGTTTTGGGTGGTGAGGGGCTACAACGCTCGGTCTTGGTGGTTGCTACCTCGGATCAATCACCCCTCTGCCGGGTAAAAAGTGCCTTTTTAGCCACTTCTGTGGCAGAATACTTCCGTGATCAGGGGCAAGATGTGCTCCTACTTATGGACTCTATAACCCGTCTGGCCATGGCCCAACGAGAAATTGGTTTGGCGGCTGGGGAACCACCGACCAGCAAGGGATATACTCCTTCAGTTTTTTCCCTACTTCCCCGGCTTTTAGAACGCTCCGGTACATCAGAAAAAGGTTCTATAACGGGCATTTATTCTATCCTGGTGGAAGGTGATGACCCCAATGACCCCATTGCAGACGCTGTCCGTGGAATACTTGATGGCCATATTTTCTTGTCCCGCCGCTTGGCCCAGGCAAATCACTATCCGCCTATCGATATACTCGCCAGTACCAGCCGTCTCATGATTGATCTGGTCGACAGGGAAATGTTAGATTTGGCCGGAAAGGCAAGGTCTGTCCTGGCCTTACAGCGAGAGAATGAGGATCTGGTTAATATCGGAGCTTATATACCAGGAAGTAACACTGAGCTCGACGAAGCCCTGGCAATATATCCCCGGATCCAAAAATTTTTACAGCAGGGAATAACGGAAACAACCAGCTTAGCGGACACTTGGCAAGAACTAGGCACTATTTTTGCAAAGGAGAAGTAAAATAAGGTGAAGATACTGCGCCTTCTTGATTTGCGGGAACAGCAGGAACAACAAGCCAAGGGTATCTTCAGTCAAAATCTTGCTTACTGGAAACTGGAACTAGGCCGCCTTGACAATTTAAAGAAGGAGTTATTACAGGTGGAAGGTTTGCTCCATGAGCACGAAAAACTCCGCGTTAATATATGGCAACAGTATGCAAAATACCTTACAAAACTCCGGGATATGATTAAAACCCAAAAACAGCAGGTGGAGAAAAAAAGGGGTGATATGGAGAAGGCCCGTTTGCATTGGGAAAAATGCCGCACAGAAAAGGAAAAAATGGAGGTGCTCTTGAAAAAGCGAGCAGAGATAAAAAGGGAAAGGGAAAAAACAATGGCGCAGAACGAGTTGGATGAAATTGGCCGTGCAATCATTTTACGGGGTATAAAAGCATAAAGTATCGCTGGAGGTACACTTTTATGGCAATGGCCGTCTGGCAAAAAAAGGGCTTGCGAATCATATGCATTGGAATAATAATCCTCATATTGTTAGGCATTATAACCAGCTTGACGGTTCTTCTTCTGGACTACTTTAACATCGTTGATGTGGAGATATTGAAAACAAATTTACTACAAGTATTTCACACTAATGAAGCCGACGGGAAAAATGCCGAGGAAGATCCCGTGGATAATGAATTGCAGGTACTTGGGGAAAAAATTGTCGAGCTAGAGCAGGAGAATATCTCCTTGCGGGATGAGGTTAAACAAAAGAGCAATGAGGTCTTGGAACTCATACAAGAATTGGATCAACTGCAAACAAAACTAGTGGAACTGGAAAATGAAAAACAATCTAAAACGCGGGTTGCGGAAATCTATAAAAAAATGCGTCCCCAGCAGGCTGCCGCCATCCTAGAAAAACTTACGGAAGAAGAAGCCCTGGCAATTCTAAAGATTTTAGATGCACAACAAGTAAGCCAGATCATGGCCCAATTGGATCCCAATCGGGCGGCTACCCTGACCCGGGGAATGAATAACCCGAAGGGAGGTGATTAAAATAGACCTTTTGCAAATAACAGCTAGCCCAATAATGACCCCTAAACTGGAGCTTGAAGAGGAAAAGCCGGGGGCAATTTCCACTGCCTTTGCCTTACTTCTGTCTGCCTTGCTAGGAGACCAATCTGAATTGCTTTTGTTGAATGAAACAACTGGACAAGCCCTGCTGGAGGGCCATAACAATTTGCTGCCAGTAAATGAAGAAACTATACCACTCCTGGCCGAAGGGCAGCCAGAACAGTCGGATGTAAATGCCATATTTGAAACTATAATACCAAACATGACTAAGGAAGAAAATGAAACCAAGGCAGCCTATTTGGGAGATACGGACACAGTATCCAGCTTACAGGCAGATGATGAAACCGATGACAGGATGCCAGATATACTGCCCGGGGAAGACAAATCTAATGTGGAAGTTTCATTGCATAGACAGGAATATATCCAGGAATTACCCCCAGACAAAATCGAACTATCGGAGCAAGCTGATAGCAACAAGGACCCTTTAGAGAAGAGTATAAACCGGGGGCAATCAGGAGTCACAAAGCCTAAAATTAGCCTAGCCGAAGAGGAAAAGGAAACAACCGGCAAGGGTAATTTAGATTTTCCTTCCTTCCTTGACGATTCCAATTCTTCTTCCATATTGACCACAGAGGTTGAATCCAAAATCCAACCCCAGCAGGAAACATTGGAAGCACCCACCATTGAAGTCAACAGTGATGACCTTGTGGAAAAGCTTGTGTCTAAGGTGAAAATGGTACAAGAGCAGGGTGAGACCCAGCTGGAAATTCAATTAAAACCGGAATATCTGGGAAAATTGCGGTTAGAGTTTCTCTATAGGGAAGGAAAGGTTTCCACCCATCTAGTAACTAAAAACCCCCAGGTAAGGGAGCTACTCCTCAGCCACCTGCCTGAATTGCGCGAAACCCTTAACCAGCAGAGTGTCCTGCAAGAAAATATGGACATAGATGTCTTTGTTGATCAACAAGGTGTGGGACATGAAACCAGCGGCCAAGAATATAACGGAAACAAACAGCAACCCATTAAAACACTTCCCCCGGAAGTGAAGGGTAATAATAGCCGGATATATTCTGATGTGGAATTAACAGTCGCCGGACTTAATTACTTGATTTAGAACCTTTGGATCATCTAGATGTGATTTTATGACTTTCTATAGGAGGTGATAAAAGATGTATATAAACAGCAGCACCGGTACTTCAAGCTCATCCCATGACAACAAACTAGATCAAAAAGAGAAGCCCTTGGGCAGCTTGGACAATTTCTTAAAACTATTCTTGTCCCAAATTCAATACCAGGACCCCCTTAATCCAGTCCAAGACCATGAATTTATTGCCCAGCTGGCCCAATTCTCCCAGCTTGAAGCCACACAAGCAACCAATGATCACTTAAGCGACATTAGTATGCTGTTAAAAAGCAATTTATCCTACCAGGGACTAGAGCTTTTGGGTAAAGAAGTATATTTCCAAAGCGAAGACGGTATCTCCTTTGGCCTAGTGACGGGTATCAGCTATGAAAGCCAATGGCCCTCCCTTCTGGTGAATGGACAGGCCGTTGATATAGGACAGATACTACAAATAAACACTGCCCCGTCGACGGAAGGGGGAGAAGATGGTGTCCAATAGAATTCATCATAACCCACGGCCGATACTTCCCTTAGATCAAAGACCGAAGGCGCCTGAAAGAAAAATTAGGCCCCCGGCCGGGGAAGATTTCAAAGCAATTTTGGAACGGGTGCAAGGGGAGATCAGATTCTCCCATCATGCCTTAGAACGTTTGCAAAAAAGAGATATAGCCCTAACTGCCAATAATATCAACAGTTTGCAGAAGGCAATGGCCAGAGCAGCTGATAAAGGGGCCAGGGAATCACTGGTTCTGCTGGATAAGTTGGCCTTTGTTGTCAGCATCAAAAATAAGACTGTTATCACCGCCCTGGATGACAAAAGTATGCGGGAGCATGTCTTTACAAACATTGACAGTGCCGTCATAATCAAATAGGGGCCGGACCTCACTTGTGGAGGCCCCTTTACAAGCCGCTGAATGACTGAAGCGGCGGGAAAGGGAGGTAATAGAATGCTGCGTTCTATGTTTTCTGCAGTATCAGGATTGAGAAATCACCAGACCAGTATGGATGTAATTGGCCACAATATCGCCAATGTCAATACCCCGGGCTTTAAGCGTAGCCGGGTTACATTTCAAGAGGCCTTGAGCCAAAATATGCAGGGTGCCAGCCGACCGGAGGCCGGGCGGGGGGGCACCAACCCCATGCAGGTAGGTTTGGGGATGAATGTCGGTTCCATAGACACCTTCCACACCCAGGGAGGGTTACAGGGTACCGGACGCATTACTGACCTGGCCATTGACGGAGAGGGGTTCTTTGTCCTCCGGGGGGTTGGTGACAGCCATCAATACACCCGGGCCGGTTCCTTTGGCTGGGATGCCAGTGGTATGTTAGTAAACGGAGCCGGGCAAATAGTTCAAGGGCAGCGTTTTGACCCGGTAACGGAAACATGGGGCCAAGAAATAGGTGACATAAGGCTCCATGGTGAAGACCAACAGGCCCCACCCCGGAAAACGGAGAAAATCACCTTTTCCGGTAATTTGGCAGCAGATGGCGACAAATATATCCGCAGTATAACTGTTTTCGATAATTTGGGCACGGCCCGGGATATAACCTTTACTTTTACCAAGGATGAAGGCGAGGAACTTAAGTGGACAATAGATACAAATGTTGAAAACGGATCTGTGGAAATAGAATTTGATGAAAACGGAAAGTATACCATGAACGGTGACCCCCTAGTCATCAGCAACATCGAGGGCTTCGGTGATAGTAGCATCACCCTGGATTTTTCCGCCGTCACCCAATATGCCGCCAAGGGGGAATCATACATGGAACTGGACCAGGACGGTTATCCCCACGGTGACTTGGTGGAAGTGTCAATTGACACCGGAGGGGTAGTTACAGGGGTTTATTCCAATGGTTCCAGCCGCCCCCTATCCCGCTTGGCCCTGGCCACCTTCACCAACCCCGAGGGACTGGCCAACCTGGGGCATACCCTCTTTGGTGAATCCAATAACTCGGGCCCGGCCCAGATAGGATTAGCCGGGCAGGGATCTTTGGGCTCCATAAGCCCCAGCTCCTTGGAAATGTCCAATGTAGATCTGGCCCAGGAGTTTACGGATATGATCATCACCCAACGGGGCTTCCAGGCTAATTCCCGCATAATTACCACCTCTGATGAACTGTTGCAAGAACTCGTCAATTTGAAACGATAAATATAGAAATAGATAAGGAAAGAAGGGGTGGGACTGTCAGCCTAGGTCCCACCCCCTATAAAAACGGGGTGAAGGAATGGATATAGCAACAATTACTGGCATTGTGGTGGGTATTGGTTTAATAGTAGGTGCCATTCTTTCCAGCGGAAGTTTAACAACATTCTGGGATGTGCCCTCAATGATGATCACCATTGGCGGCACCCTGGCAGGTACCTTTATCAATTACCCCATGAGTCAAATCATTAGTGTTATAAAGGTACTCCGCAATGCCTTCCGTAAGGACCTAATGAGGCCCGCCTCAGTTATTAACCTACTGGTTTCCTTTGCCGACAAAGCCCGGCGAGAAGGGTTATTAGCCCTGGAAGAAGAAGCGGAAAATACCGATGACGATTTCTTTAAAAAGGGAATACAGCTGGTGGTCGATGGCTCTGATCCAGAATTGGTCCGCAATATCTTAGAAACAGAACTGGCCTTTTTGGAAGAACGGCACCGATCCGGGCAGGGCATATTTACCACCATGGGATCCTTGGCACCGGCCTTTGGCATGGTGGGTACCTTGATCGGCCTTATCAACATGTTGCGGGAACTGGAAACACCGGAGAATATAGGGCCCAGCATGGCCCTGGCCCTAATAACCACTTTTTACGGTGTTCTCTTCGCAAATTTAATCTGCATCCCGGTGGCGGGAAAACTGGCCATTAGGAGCGAACAGGAGGTATTGATAAAGGAATTGATCATTGAAGGTGTCTTGTCTATACAGGCGGGAGAAAACCCCCGTATTGTCGAGGAAAAGCTAAAGGCCTTCCTAGCCCCCGATGATCGTGCTATGCTGCAGACCGAACGGGATATGCGGAAGGTGGGAGAGCATGATGGCGAAATATTCTAGAAGGAATAAGAATAGGGAAGCACCTGAAACTGGAACTTGGCTGCTGACCTATAGTGATATGGTAACACTTCTCCTGACCTTTTTTGTCCTTTTATTTACCTTCTCCTCCTTGGATGTAACAAAATTCCAAGCAGTTCTCCATTCCCTACAAGATGCTCTGGGCCTTTTGGAAGCCGGGACAACCCTGGAAATTGATTATGAACCTACCAGTATGCCCGGGGAAAGGGATATGGAGTGGGAGGCAGAGCAACTCCGGCTAGAGGGATTATTAGCAAAATTGGAGGAAATTGTTGAAGAACAGGGCCTGGATGAACAAATTTTAATTTCCCTAGAAGAGAGGGGCTTAGTAGTGCGCTTTTTAGATAGTGTCCTCTTTGATCTTGGAAGTGCAGAACTGAGGGAAGATGCATTGGAAATATTAGCTAGTGTCGTTGAGGTATTAAAGGGACTCCCCAACCACATCCGGGCCGAGGGGCATACAGATGACCTGCCTATCAATACCTATCGCTATCCATCCAATTGGGAATTATCCAGTGCCCGGGCAACCTCGGTGATACGGGCTCTGCTGGAATCCTACCCTTTTCCACCGGCACAATTGGGAGTAGCTGGGTATGGTGAATACCGGCCCATTGCCCCCAATCAACCCGGAGGGCAGCCCTTAAACCGAAGGGTGGATTTGGTGGTATTGAGGGAAACCTTAAGTATTGGAGAACCCAGCGTTGAGATGCAGGAAGAGGAGGGTGGTTGGGAATGAGTAATGGAGTAAGAAATACCGGGGGAAAATGGCAGCGCCTATTGATGATAACTCTCTTGGCACTGTGCCTTGTTTTAGGCGGTGTTTATGGGACAATTCGTTATATGGCATTACATGCAAATCCAGCTGATCCACCCCCCCTTGGCCCCATGTACGATTTAGAACCCTTCTATGTAAATTTAGGTGGAGGCCAGAGTAGAAACACGCTAAAGATTGTCCTTGCCCTCAACCTAACCCGTTCCAAAGTGGAAAAGGAAATAGAAAAGCATGAACCGATAATAAGGGATGAGATCATTTCTGTACTACGGGGCAAAAATGCTTCTGAACTTCAGGAACAATGCAATTATCAAGAATTGAAAACAGAGCTTAAAAACCGGTTAAACCGTATTTTACCGGATGAATATATTAATGCCGTCTATTTTACAGAGTTTCTTATTTCCCACTGACACCAAGGAGTGGAGTACTATGCAAGATATCTTATCACAGCAAGAAATTGATGATCTCTTGGCCAGTATTTCTACTGGAGATATGTCTGCGGAAAAAATCGAAGAACAGCAGGCGGAAGGAAAGGTACAGCCCTATGACTTCCGCCGTCCCAATCGCTTTTCTAAGGATCAAGTTCGCACCCTGGAAATGATACATGAAAACTTTGCCCGCTTGTTATCCACTTTCTTTTCCGCCCACCTGCGTACAGCCGTCGAAGTTAAGCTCCTATCGGTACAGGAGCTATCTTATGACGAGTTTATCCGTTCTCTTCTCAACCCCACGGTAATGGCCCTTTTTCAAATTGAAGGTCTAAGGGGAGAGATGCTCATGGAATTTAATCCTGTTTTGGCATTTAGCATCCTTGAGCGCCTCCTGGGGGGAAAGAGTGATGGGGGGGAGCAGAAACGTGCCTTAACTGAAATTGAACAGACAATAATACTGCGCTTGACCAGACAAGTGGTCAGAGTATTAGGTGAAGCCTGGAGTAACATCTTATCAATAGAGGGGCGCGTTGGACGACTCGAAACTAACCCATTATTTGTCCACATAGTGGCCGGGAATGAGATGGTTGCTTTGGTATCCCTGGAAATAAATATTAATGGGGCCTATGGATTGATGAATCTCTGTTTCCCCTATATTCTATTAAAACCCATTACGGGAAAATTAAGTGCCCGTTATTGGTTTTCCAGTTCCGGACAAGAAGGGGTACAAGCTACTGAACAAAAAAATATTATACAAAGAATCGGCAACTCCCTTATCCCAATAGTAGTAGAAATAGGACGAACAACCATTACTACGGGGGAATTATTGCATTTACAGAAGGGTGATGTCATTGCCTTGGACAGTAAGGTAGCCGGGGAGGCAGATGTGTTAATTGTAGATCGCCCGAAATTTTATGCCCGCCCGGGAATGGTGGGCGATAAATTAGCAGTAGTAATTACCGACGTGCGAAGGGAGGAAGATGGCAATGGGTAATCATTTGCTTTCCCAGGAGGAAATAGATGCTCTTTTGAAAAAAGAACCGGCCCCGGATGATGTTGCGATACTTACCCCGGAAGAAGTAGACGCTCTGGGGGAAATTGGGAATATATCCATGGGAACTGCTGCTACAACATTATCGCAGATCATTGGCCATAGGGTAAGAATTACTACTCCCACTGTCTCCATCATTGACAAGGGGACATTTACCCAAGACTATCCACTACCACATCTCACCATTGAGGTCCAATACAGCCAAGGGCTGGAAGGAATGAATATTTTTATTATGGGGGAACGGGATGCATATATAATAGCCCAGTTAATGCTGGGTCAAGAACCAGAAGAAAAATTTGAGCTGGATGAAATCCGCCTCAGTGCAATTGGTGAGGCAATGAACCAGATGATGGGGTCGGCGGCGACTGCGGTCTCAACTATGTTCGATAAAGTTGTCACTATTATGCCTCCCCAAGTGGAATTGGTTGATTTTGCCGCTAAAGATTTGGAAGATATTTTGCCCGCTAGTGCTGACACAAATATAGTCAAGGTTAGTTTCGACCTCACTATTGAGGGGCTGATAGACAGTAAAATAATGCAGATGGTTCCCATTCCCTTTGCCAGGGGTATGGTTAAAACCTTGATGGGGCCTACTATTACACCCAAACCCGCCCTAACTAGGAAAAAAATGGCGACTACAGATAGTAAGTCCCCGGAACATGTGTTACAAGAAGAGTCTGTAGTGGTCCAACCGGTACATTTTGCCCCCCTTAAATCCCAAACAACTGGAGGAAGTCAAGGGAACATGGAACTTTTGCTTGATATTCCCCTAGAAGTGTCTGTAGAGCTGGGAAGGACTAAACGAGTACTTAAAGAGATCCTGGCCCTTGGGGTCGGATCTATCCTGGAGCTGGATAATTTAGCCGGTGAGCCTGTAGATATTCTGGTCAATGGGACACTGATAGCCCATGGAGAGGTAGTAGTAATTGGCGAAAATTTCGGGGTGAGGGTAACAAATATAGTCGGATTGCAGGAACGGGTGAAAACCCTGCAATAATAAGGGCTAATTTAAATATGGCTAAGGAGGATTGCACATGGGGCAAAAAATTCTGGTTGTGGATGATGCCGCCTTTATGCGCATGATGCTTAAAGATATTTTGACAAAAAACAATTTCCAGGTCGTCGGCGAAGCAGGAGATGGAAAAAAGGCGGTGGAAGATTATAAGGAATTAAAACCCGATCTGGTTACAATGGATATCACCATGCCCGAAATGGACGGAATTGAAGCTGTAAAACAAATCAGGGCAATTGATCCCAATGCACGGGTTGTTATGTGCAGTGCCATGGGACAGCAGGCTATGGTCATTGATGCCATTCGGGCCGGGGCCCTGGATTTTATTGTAAAACCTTTTCAGCCTGAACGGGTTGTTGAAGCAGTCCGCAAGGCTTTGAGGTAGGGTAAAGGAAATGGATAGGTTAAATTTTCGTATCGTTGTCATTATGGCTTGTTTATTTCTGTGCTGCAACAGTCTCGCCGCTGCGGCCAATGAAGATGAATATCTCCCTTCATATAGTGGCCCAGAAGAACCGGGGGCAATAAACCCACTTTCAATGTTGGGTCGGCTCTTTTTCTCCCTAGTCGTCGTCATTACCTTATTTTATATTTCCGCCAAATTTTTAAAATCCAAGTGGGGCAGTTCAACGGCGGCGGTGCACATGGCAATTTTGGATCGACTGGTATTGGGGGTTAATAAAGATATATATATTGTCCGTTTGGGTCAGGACTACCTAGTTTTGGGTGTAACGGGGGAAAATATTTCACTTCTGCAAAAGGTGGAGGAACCAGACTTATTAACTGAATTACAAATGCAGCAAGAAGTGGGGGAGGGGGCATTTGAAAAAATCCTTTCCCGCCAGGGTGAAGGCAAATTTCTTTCCTTATCGGCCCTGGAAGCCCGTCTGGCCGGGGCTAAGAAAACAAATAGTACCGGGGAAAAGTCGCCACGGGGAAAGGAGCGAAACCAATAAATGGCTTTAAATAGAGCAACAAAATTGTGCTTTGCCATCGGTCTGGTCCTTTTTCTATTACTGGCCATAAAGGGTGTGGCATGCGCCCAGCCCATAGCTCCTCCCTGGTTAGATCTTGATTTCATTGGTGAACAGGAACCAGAAGGGGTGGCCCTAACCCTCCAGATTTTATTTCTACTGACAATTTTATCCCTGGCACCGGCCCTTATGATAATGCTTACTTCCTTTACCAGGATTGTAGTTGTACTATCCTTTGTTCGCAGTGCCCTGGCCACCCAAAATATGCCACCCAACCAGGTCATTATTGCCTTAGCCCTATTCCTTACCTTTTTTACTATGAACCCTTACTGGCAGCAAATTAATGAGACTTCCTTGCAACCATATTTACAAGGTGACCTTCCCTATGAGGAGGCAGTTGTACAAGCGGCAGAACCGGTCCGGGATTTTATGTTTAGGCAAACAAAGGAAAGGGATTTGGCCCTTATTGTAAGTCTTGCTGGCCTGGAAAGGCCCCGGGGCCCGGAAGACATCCCCACATATGCTTTAATCCCCGCCTTTATAACTAGTGAATTAAAAACTGCCTTCCAGATTGGTTTTCTCATTTACATACCTTTTTTGGTGATTGATATGGTTGTGGCCAGCACATTAATGTCCATGGGAATGTTAATGTTGCCCCCGGTAATGATTTCATTGCCTTTCAAGGTATTGCTTTTTGTACTGGTCGATGGCTGGCATCTAGTGGTACGTTCCTTGGTCTTGGGCTTCAATTAGCTGCGGGGGGAATACATGTGAGTGAAGAGTTTATCATCGCCCTCAGTCAAGATGCACTGTTAACAGTGTTACTTGTTGCCGGACCTATGTTAGCCTCCGGGCTATTGGTGGGGATTGTCGTGAGCCTTTTTCAGGCCACAACCCAAATCCAAGAACAAACCCTCACCTTTATACCTAAAATTATAGCAGTCTTGGCTGCTATTGTCCTCTGGGGCCCCTGGATGCTCACAGTACTGTTGCAGTTTGCCCATAAAATACTGGCCAACATACCCTACTATGTACCTTAGGAGGGAAAAGGAAAAGTGCCAGATATTATCTTATTGCAGGAAGGATTGCGATTATTCCTGTTGGTTTTAACCCGGATAGGGGCCATGATAACTGCTGCACCCTTTTGGAGCAGTAGAGTAATTCCCATGCAGGTCAAGATCTACTTCACTATTCTCACCAGTGCTGCCCTTCTTCCCCTAATTTGGGAATCAGTTCCATCGGTTTCAAGCGGGCTCTCATTATACATCCTAATGGTAATACGGGAAACAGTATTGGGGCTGATTCTGGGAATAGCCAGTATTTTACTTTTTAATGCTATTCAGGTGGCAGGACAAATAATTGATACTCAAATGGGTTTTGGAATGGTAAATGTACTTGATCCCCAATCGGGGACACAGATGCCAATGATGGGCAACTTTTACTACCTAATTGCACTTTTACTATTCATCTTGAGTGATGGCCACCACTATCTTTTAACAGCCTTGACCCACAGCTTTATTCTTGTTCCACCGGGTACACTAATACCCTTTCCGATTCATATGTGGCAAGATCTTGCCGGGCTCTTTGGCCAGATATTAATATTTGCACTACAAATCGCCTTACCAGTAGCTGGCGTACTTTTCCTCGCCGATATCGCCCTAGGTATTATAGCCCGCACCGTACCTCAAATGAATGTTTTTGTTCTGGGGATACCAATTAAGATCTTGGTTGGAATTATTACTATTTTTGTTGTACTCCCCCTTTATGTAGTGTCCTTGCGTTTCTTATTCCGACAAATATTTGACACCCTAGATTTATTAATTCAGACCTGCAGTTAGACAGCATCACCAATAAGGAGTGCCACTATGGGAGATAAGCACAAATCTACTTTGTTGTTGAAAAACCACTCCCGGATTCCCCGGCGGACTATCAATTGTCAACTATTTGCCCAAGAGAAAACTGAACAAGCCACACCCCGGAGACGTCGGGAGGCCAGGCGCAAAGGACAGGTTTATAAAAGTCAGGAATTCTCTTCCGCCCTTCTCCTGTTGGCCACCTTTGGTATTTTATATGTTTCCCTTCCCCATATGAAAAGCGAATTCGAAAAATTATTCACCTGGGTTTTTTCCTTAAACCCGCGACAATTATCTACCCCAGCGGGTTTAACCGGGATTTATCCTCAAATTATTCTTTCCTTTGGCAAGCTGCTCTTTCCATTATTGGTAACAGTGATGGCTTCCGGATTAATCAGTAATATCTCCCAGACGGGCTTTATTCTAAGTGGGGAACCCTTACGCTTTAAACCAGAGCGCCTCAACCCGGTAGAAGGCTTTAAGCGTATTTTTTCCCGCCGGGCCTTGGTACAGCTATTAAAATCCCTGGCAAAGTTAATTATTGTACTTGTCATTACGCGTCTCTTAATAAACCAGTACCTTGATCAAATAACACTGCTATCTTTGATGGAGATGAAAGAGGGTGTGGGGATTATAGGATATTTAGCTATGCGGCTAGGGATCAGCTGTGGAGCAGTCCTTCTATTATTGGGTGTAATGGATATCTATTATCAACGTTGGGAACATGAACGCAGCCTAAGGATGTCGAAACAGGAAGTTAAGGAAGAAATGAAGCGGATGGAGGGGGACCCCCAGATCCGGGCCAGAATACGGGAACGGCAAAGACAAATGGCTGTACTGCGGATGATGGAGGATGTACCCAAGGCTGATTTAGTTATTACCAACCCCACCCAATACGCCGTGGCTTTAAAGTACGAGGCCCCAAAGATGTTGGCTCCTTTAGTCCTGGCCAAGGGCAAGGGTTACATGGCACAAAGGATCAAGGATACCGCCAAGGCCCATGAAATAGCTATAGTGGAAAACCGGCCTTTGGCCCAAGGGCTGTACTGGGGGACTGAAATAGGGGAAGAAATACCGGTTGAATTCTACCAGGCCGTGGCAGAGGTCTTGGCATTTATCTATCAACTACGAAATAGATACTGACCAGCCTATAAGGGGAGGGAAGGATATGGCATTCACAACTAATACAACCGCCGGGCCAACTGCCGGACTGCTGCGTTATAGCGATGTTTTCATTGCCTTTGTTGTAATTACCATCGTGGCCATGATGATTATTCCCATGCCTCCTTTCCTTTTGGATATAATGTTGGCCTTTAACATCACCTTTGCACTTCTGGTCTTACTAATAGCCATGAATACCCTTCAACCTCTAGAGTTTTCCGTATTTCCTTCCCTGCTGCTGGTGGCAACCCTTTTTCGTTTATCCTTAAACGTTTCCTCCACCAGACTTATTTTGCTGGAAGGTTATGCCGGACGTGTTATTCTGTCCTTTGGCCAATTCGTTGTCAGCGGCAACCCGGTCGTTGGTTTTATTGTATTTCTGATCCTTGTTGTTATACAGTTTATCGTTATCACCAAGGGGGCGGAAAGGGTAGCTGAAGTTGCAGCCCGTTTCACCCTGGATGCAATGCCGGGAAAACAGATGAGCATAGACGCTGATCTCAATGCTGGAATTATTACTGAAAATGAGGCCCGGGTCAAGCGCTTGGAAATTCGGCGTGAAGCAGATTTTTATGGAGCAATGGATGGGGCCAGCAAATTCGTCAAAGGGGATGCCATTGCCGGGATTGTAATCACCCTTATTAATATAGGGGGAGGGTTTATCATCGGCATGCTCCAGGAGGGTATGCCCTGGGATGCGGCCCTACAAAAATATACCCTATTGACCGTTGGTGACGGTTTGGTTACCCAGATCCCTGCCCTTTTAATTTCAACGGCGACGGGCATCATCGTCACCCGCTCGGCTTCTGAAAGTAATCTGGGTCAAGATTTAACCAAACAACTCCTATCCCAGCCCCGGGTATTAACGGTAGCCACGGTATTGTTGACCCTGCTGGGATTGATCCCAGGACTACCATCAATTCCTTTCTTTTTCCTGGCTGGTCTCACCGGTTATTTGGCCTATAACCTAAATATTTCCCAGCAAAGGGAGATAAAACAAAGGGATACAGAAAGGGAGAAAAAACCCGATCCCCTTCTACAGCAAAGGGATATGACCTCACTCCTGCAGGTCGATCCCTTGGAGGTTGAATTGGGATATGCCCTTGTTCCCATGGCTGATCCCCAGCAGGGCGGTGATCTTTTAGAACGTATTGTCTTAATCCGCAGACAACAGGCCCTGGAGATGGGGTTTTTGGTGCCTACGGTGCGGGTCCGGGACAATATGCAACTATCCCCCAATCAATACCGCATAAGTGTACGGGGATTAGAAACCGCCGAGGGAGAATTGATGCCGGGTTATGTATTGGCAATGGGCCCGGAGGAAAGTGAAAGTCATGTGGATGGCATCCCCACCCGGGAACCTACCTTCGGCTTACCAGCACTGTGGATTCGGGAAGAACAGCGGCAAGAAGCAGAAGAAGCCAATTATACGGTGGTTGATCCGCCAGCTGTTTTGGCTACCCATCTTACCGAAGTAATTAAGGAGCATATTCATGAATTATTGGGTCGGCAGGAAGTAAAAACCCTCCTGGATGGCATACGGGAAAATTACCCAGCAATTGTCGATGAGTTGGTCCCGACAATTTTGAGCCTGGGCCAAGTCCAACGGGTTTTGGGGAATCTACTGAAAGAAAAGGTTTCTATCCGTAACTTAGTTACAATTCTTGAGACCTTGGGCGACTACGGCCCTTTGACTAAGGATACCGACCTTTTGACTGAATATGTGCGACAATCTCTGGCCCGGCAAATTTCTCACCAATACCGCCCCGAAAAGGGGCCGCTGCCGGTAATAACCTTGGCACCAGATGTCGAAGAAACAATCCGCAGCTCGCTGCAGCAATCAGAATACGGCAACTACCTGGCCCTAGCACCGGAAAAAACTGAGAAACTTCTTCATTCTTTGAAATCTATATATCAGGAGGCCATGGCCCAGGGTTATCAAACACCTATTCTCCTTAGCAGCCCCGTTATCAGGTTCTATTTGTGGCGTTTGCTGGAGAAACAACTGCCCCGAATGCCAGTGTTATCCTATAACGAATTGGAAGCAAACATGGAGATACAGGTAATTGGAAGGGTGGGCCCAATATGAGAATCAAACGTTATGAATCCAGTGACCTACAATCTGCCATTCAAAAGGTAAAAGCAGAATTAGGAGAAAATGCAATAATCCTCAATACTAGACGCCGCAAAAAAGGTGGTCTTTGGGGATGGTTCGGCAAAGAAATAATTGAAATTACCGCAGCAGTAGCCGACACCCCCAAGATCCGTCCCCGTCCCTTACCTCCGCCTACTGCCCCACTGGCTGTACCGCCCCAGCCCCAAATGCTGTCACTGTTGCAAAATGAATTAAATGAGATCAAAACCATGGTTTCTGACTTAACAAAGGAGCCCCGGGGCACACTGGGGGGCAGTCAAATGGACGGAGGCCCCTTAGCTTCTAACCAACACCTTATGGCCTTCAATAATCTGCTTATCTCTAATGATGTTACCGGGGATAATGCCACTGCCTTAATAGAAAAGGTTGTCGCAACTCTGCCTAGAGAGAAGCTGGAGGATTATGAGCAAGCCAAGGCAGCCCTTTTGCGTGCCTTGGCTATAGACCTAAAGATTACAAATCCTACTGCCTTTGAAAGCGGACAGCAAATTGTTGCCTTGGTAGGCCCTACAGGGGTCGGAAAAACAACTACCATTGCCAAGTTGGCCGCAAGATCTGCACTATTGGAAAATCGTGGTGTAAGCTTAATTACAGCCGATACCTATCGTATTGCTGCAGTAGAACAGCTGCGCCGCTATGCAGAAATAATCGGCGTTCCCCTGGAGGTGGTGTTAGGGGCAGAGGATTTGCAAAAGGCCCTTGAACAGCACAAAGACAAGAATCTGATTCTAATTGATACCGCCGGGAGAAGTCAACGCAATATTGTCCAGCTTTCAGAGTTAAGAAATATACTTAGCTTAACTACACAGGTCAAAACCCTGTTGGTGTTAAGTTTAACTACCAAATATCGGGACCTGTTGGATATTACAACAAAATATCAGCGGGTTGAATATGATGCCCTCTTGTTTACCAAACTTGACGAAACAACCAGCTATGGTTCCATATACAATATTGCTAAGGCCACGGGGAAACCTTTGACCTATATTACCACAGGACAGAATGTACCCGATGATATAGAGGCTGCCGAGCCCATGAAGATTGCAAAAATGATCCTGAGGGAGACATAATCATGTCCGATCAAGCCAAAGTGTTGCGACAACTGGCAAAAAACGCAAAACAAGGTGCCCAACATCCTTCCCTTTGCCTACCCGGGTGCCGAGTTGTAGCAATTACAAGCGGTAAGGGAGGGGTAGGCAAAACAAATCTAACGGTCAACTTGGCTCTAGCCCTAAAAGAACAGGGAAAAAGGGTACTGGTATTTGATGCCGATTTGGGTTTGGCCAATATCGATGTCATAATGGGCATAATACCCTCCCTTACCTTGACCCATGTAATGAAGGGAGAAAAAAAGCTTAAGGACATCATTGTATATGAACATGGCATCGGCTTGATAGCCGGCAGCTCCGGTGTGGAGGAATTTCTTAACTTGCAAGAATGGCAGTTGCAAAATTTCCTGCGGGAATTGCAACAATTAGATGGCATGGGGGATTTTATATTTATTGATACCGGGGCCGGGATTTCCCACCAGGTATTAGGATTTGTCCTAGTAGCGACGGATATAATTCTTGTCACTACACCAGAGCCCAGTGCTATTACCGACGCCTATGCCCTACTAAAGGTGATAGCCAGTAAAAATAAGGAGGCAATTGTGCGTCTAGTTGTGAACCGGGCCATGAACCCACGAGAGGCTAGACAGGTGTTAAATAAATTGAAGTTGGTGACAAAAGAATTTTTAGCCATGGAACTGTTGGACTTGGGTTATATCGTGGAGGACCCACGTATACCCCGGGCTGTAAAGGCACAGGAGCCTTTTCTATATTCTTATCCCCATTCCCCGGCCAGTTTATGTTTACATAAGGTCGCAGATAGACTTCTATCAAAATCTGGTGATGATATCCCACCCCGCGCCGATAACTTAAAGGGATTTTTTCAGCGGATGTTTAGTTTGTTCCATTAGTGGGACATAAAGAGCAAATATAGATAGAGGCCCCAGATGGTACACCGTTTTTACATACATAAGCTGTGTATTACCCGCTTGAAATACAATAGGGAGGAGCTTTAATGCACATACTCAGCATCAACCAAAAATTAAAAATACAGCCGATTTCACAAAAACAAGTATATACTACCTACATAACGGAAAAAACAGATGAACTTCTGACCATTGCTGCACCTATGCATAAGAACCAGTTTATAACCTTCCCCTTAGGACAAATTTTAAAGTTATGGTATCCGGGATGCTATGCTGTTTATACCTTTACCAGCTCGATTGTTGGAAAAAAACCCGGACCGCCCCCTTTGCTGATAATAGAATATCCAAGCAAGTTTTATCGCAGCCAACGGCGACAATTTGTACGTCTTAAATCACTAATATCGGTAAAAGTAGAATTAACCGATTCACCCAAAACCTCATACCAAGGCCATGCTATTAATATCAGCGCCGGTGGGGTGTATCTGGTAATGGGGAAAAATTGTAAACCCGGCACAGAAATTAACCTAACCCTGCAAAGACCATCCCTTCCCAAGATCCTGGGCAAGGTATTACGTTCCTACCCATCGACCCGCGGTGCCGGGCTATGGGAATGGGCAGTAGAGTTTATTGATATTACAGAACAAGAACAAGACAAAATCACAAAGTTTATTTTTGCCAAACAGCTGGAACTGCGGCGCAGAGGGTTACTATAACAATTACCGGCGGAAATTACCCCCTTGCCAACGTGCCGATTATAAACTACAAGGAGGGTGCGAAGTGTTCGACAGATCCCATTATCTAAAACAATTTGTCGAGGAAGCCCGGGAGTACTTGGAAAACCTCACCCGGATTGTCCTTGCCTGGGAACGCCAGCCGGAAAATAACGATCCGGTACAAGAAGTATTTCGCATCGCCCATAGCATAAAAGGTATGGCGGCAACCATGGAATTAAAGGAAATTACCACCCTCAGTCATCATTTAGAAAATCTTTTGGACGAAGTAAGGCAAAATAATATTATTACCGATAGATCCTTCTTTGATATTTTACTTGCCAGTATTGACGCTCTGGAAAATTTAATTTTGGATATCGAGGAAGGGAATAATCAGGGGAGGGACCTGATCCCACATCTTATCGGCCAAATAGAAAATTTCATGGGGGAAAAACCACTTTATTCCCAGCCAACCGCGGCCGGGGAGGAAATGGGGAATTATGAACTCAATGAATATGAAAGTCGGGTTATTCAGAAAGCCAAGGCAAAAGGGTTTGAGGTATTCCAAATTGACATTTGGCTTCATCCAGATTGCCTTCTAAAAAGGGCCCGCGTTTACATTATCCTAAAAAACATTGAACTGTTGGGGGAAATTATTAAAACGGTCCCCCCCATAGAGGACTTAGAAGAGGAAAATTTTGCTGACCATTTTGCAGCCCTTTTGATATCACAAGCGGGGGAGGAGGAAGTAAAAAATATTGTTCAGGAATTAGCAGATATTAAACGTTATGAGATAACCCCCCTTGACATGCCATTACCGGCAATAGACACCGTCGAAGCCAAGCAAAAAGAAACCATAAAAAGGGCTAGCCAAGATGGTTTGCGCCTGAGTTCACGGCAAACAGTTCGGGTGGGTATTGACCGACTTGATCAGTTAATGAACCTAGTTGGTGAGCTTGTTATAACTAAAACACAGCTGCGACAATTATTAATACATCAATCTGGAACCGAAATGGAGGAGGTTTTAAAGAGGCTGGACCAAATATCTTCCAATCTCCAAAATGTTGTTATGCAGGCCCGGATGGTACCAATCTCCCAGTTATTTAATCGTTTCCCCCGCATGATTAGGGATCTGGCCAAGGACTTGGACAAGTCTCTGGATTTAGAAATAAGCGGTGAGGATACTGAGCTGGACCGCCGGGTTATTGATGAGTTGGCCGATCCCCTAGTCCATATTGTCCGCAATGCCGTTTGCCATGGTCTCGAAGATCCCCAAACAAGGGCAGCGGCGGGAAAAGCACCGGTCGGACACATTCACCTTACTGCCCGCCATGAAGGCAATTCAGTTGTCATAGAGGTTAGGGATGATGGCCGCGGTATTTCCCCCCGAGAAGTGCAGCAAAAGGCTATGGAGCGGGATATCATTTCCCCCAAGGAAGCCCAAGAGATGGGGAGGGCTGAAATATTAAACCTAGTGTTTGCCCCCGGTTTCAGTACTGCCTCCC
>JAAYTH010000043.1 GCA_012523785.1 Bacillota bacterium
AGCAGACCCAGCACTCACAACAGCAGCAGGGGCAGCAAACACAGGAACAAATGGGACAGCAGCAATCCGGTAGCCAGGCCGGCCTAGCTGGACAAAGGGAGAAGGACCTTTTAACTGACCTTCTAATGACAGAAAAGTATATGTCCGATACTTACGATACGGCCATCTTTGAATTTACCGACAGCAATGTCCGGCAGGTTCTCAACCACATCCAGAAGGAAGAGCAGCAGCACGGGGAAGGAATTTTTAATTACATGCAGAGCCATGGTATGTATAATCCCCAGTAGGGGGGCTGGGGGTAAAAAAAGAAAATTAAAATGCCAGGAGCATCGGCCTGCCTCCTGGCATTTTCTTTGTCCCCTATGCCTGGGCCAACAATTTATAGTATCCACCCTGGGCCAGGGCTTCATAGGCGGTGACCCAGCGTTCATAGGCTGCATCATAGGCGGCAAAATTGGCTGGATTGGGCTCATATTCTTCCCTAATTTTTACAGCCCTATCGGCTGCCTCCTTGTAATCCTTGTAGACCCCGGCCCCCACACCGGCGTAGAGGGCGGCACCCAGGCAGCCGGTTTCCGAGGTTTGGAGAATTTGTATAGGTACCTTAAAGGAATCGGCCATCATTTGGTTCCACATCCGTGACTTGGTGGCCCCACCGGTGACACGAATAGCCTTGATTTCAATCCCGGCCTCCCGCTCTGCTTCCACTATGTCCCGCATTTCGTTGGTGATGCCTTCCATAACGGCCCGGGCCATATCGGCCTTAGTTGTACCTAAATCCATGCCAATAAAGGCCCCCCGGGCATAGGGGTCATCCCGCCGGCCGGCCAGGCTCTGGAGGCAGGAGAGGAAGGAAATACCGTTGGCCCCCGGAGGGACACTGTCTATCTGTTCGTTAATTAGTACATAGGGATCCTTTTTTAGGAGCCTTCCGGCAGCTACTTCCAGGCCGCCAAAGGTATCCCGGTACCAGCGGTAGCTGGCAGCGGCCGTATTGGAAAAACCTTCAATGGTCCAGTTGTTGGGCCCCACATTCCCCTTGACAATGAGCTTGCCATTGGGATCCCGGATGGGCTTATCGGAGCCGACAAAACAAGAACCAAAGGTACCCATGACCATGACGGCGGTTCCGCCTTCAACCAGACCACCGCCGAAGGTGGAGCAGTTCTGGTCGTGGGCGCCGACACAGAGGAGGGTACCTTCGGCTAATCCGGTCTTTTCCGCAATGTCAGCATTTATCCTCCCCACAACTTTGCCGCCGTCGGCCACCCGGGGGAGCTTTTTAACATCAATATCCAGGGCCTCCAAAACCCGTTGGCTCCACACATGGTTGTCAACATCGAAGAGGCCGGTACGGCTGGTGGTGGAGATATCGGCCCAGTAGGGGTCTTCGGCGCCGAAGGCCCGGAGAAAGTAATCTTGATGCTGGCTGAGCATGGCGGTCTTTTCCCAAATTTCCGGCTGGTTTTCCCGTACCCAGATAAACTTGGTAATGTTGGGTACAGGGCTGACGGGCCAGCCCGTTATGGCGTAATACTCATCCTCGGGAATAAGTTCCTTGACCTTTTCGATATATTGGGTTCCCCGCAGGTCTTGCCAGCCGATAAAGGGCCGCAGATTGTTGGCATCCTTATCCAGGAAACCACTTACTGAACCTTGGGATGAAATGGCCATGGCCACAATCTCCTGGGGATCAACCCCAGCATCGGCAATAGTAGCCTTGATGGTAGCATAGAGGGCCGGGGTGATATCTTCGGCAGTTTGCTCCACCCAGCCCGGGTTGGGGTAGTAGCAGGGATATTCCCGGTAATCACTGCCCATGACAGTACCCTCAAAGTCAAAGATAACCGCCTTACAACCGGTAGTCCCCTCATCAAGGCCTAGCAAATATTCGCCCATTTATTTATCTCCTTTCCAATTTCTATACTTCCAGGGCCAAAGTGGGTAAAAGGCACCTGGGCCTTTTACACCCTTTAATTCCCGGGGAAAAGATATTTTTGCACATCGGGAAGGGCATCGACAATTTCCGGGGCGGAGCGGGTACCGATGAGGCCGGCACCCATGCGGATAAAGTTGTAGGCCCCGATGATCTTGGGTGCAACTACACCGGAAACCTTCATCTTACACCTGGTGTTTAGTTTATCCAGGGTATCCAAGACCAGCCGGGCATCGTGGAAGTTGGGACGGCCGGAAGGGCCGGTTCCGGTGGCGGTCTTTACAAATTCTGCCCCGGAGGTAACTACCATCTTTACAGCGGCTTCTATTTCCTCATCACTCAGGTAGCCCACCTGGATGATTATTTTTGCCACCAAGCCGGCATCATGGCACAGCTTGACAAAGGCATCACATTCCCTCTGATAGTGGTCATACTTTTTATCCTTGACCCAGGCAATGTTGGCCACCATATCCAATACCGTACAGCCGATTTCTATCTGCTCCTCCACCTCGCCCAGTTTTGCCTTGGTGGTGTGGGAGCCGTAGGGAAAGGCAATGCCGGTGCCCAAAAGCACATTATTTTTCGGGGCAAAGTCCTTTAGCTCACTGACGATGAGGGGGGTCCAGTGGGGAAGTACATAGTAGGAACCGAATTTGTATTTCCGCACATTTTCGCAGCCCTCAAGCTGCTCCTGATCCTGAAAAAAAGGCTGTAGGATGGCGTAGTCCATCATTTGGGCCACATCATCCTTAGTTAACTTACTGATATCGACGACCATTTGAGATACCTCCTCAGGGTGATTTGAGTTGTTATTGCCTTCATAAGGGGTGGCTGCCGGCCCAGCAGTAAAAATATGCAGAGACAGTGCTTATTTTACCCGGGTAAAGAAAATTTAATCGTTTTTCTGGGACAAGGGGATGATAGGGCCAGGGCTATTTTACGATCAGATAAATTTGCGGCCGGGATGTGGTGGTGATGGGGGAATGAAGTAAACAACAAAGAAGGGAATCCTAAACAAGGGGCGAATTCTTTAGTACAGTTATCAGAAAAGGAGATGAAAAATATGCGGGATTTACTGTCCAATATGTTTTCTTTGGGTTTGGGCCTGGTTGCTGTCAGTAAAGAACAGGTGGAAAAGCTCGTGGATGAACTGGTAAAGCGGGGGGAGATGGCCCCCGGGGAAGCGAAAAAGATGGTGGGTGAGATCATGGAAAAGGGTAAGGAAGGGAAGGAACAATTGGCCGAAGCGGTACGAAAACAGCTCAAAAAGGCCCTCATCGAGCTGGAACTGCCGACCAGGGATGATATCAGTGCTTTAGAGCACAGGGTCCAGTTCCTGGAGGAACGCCTCAAGGAGTTGGAAGAAGAAGGGGATTTATAGGGGGATTGTAATTGAAGGTGTAAAGGGTGCTGTAAATGAGGGGTAAAAGCATACGTCACCTGCACAGGTACCGGGAGATAGTTGCCTGCCTGGTCCGCAATGGCTTTGGCTATCTTGTGGAAGAGCTGGGTCTTTGGGGAATTCTATCCCTGCCCAAAAAGATTTTTTCCCGGCCTAAAAAGGAAGAACAAAGGGCCCTGGGCATCCGGGTACGGCTGGTGTTGGAAGAGTTGGGCCCTACCTTTATTAAATTGGGACAGATGCTGAGTACCCGTCCTGATCTATTGCCCCATTCCATTATTAGCGAATTGGACCGACTCCAAGATCGGGTGCTGCCCTTTTCCCTAAGGGAAGTGGGGGAGATTATCCAGGCTGAGTTGGGGGGACCGGTGGGGGAGCATTTTGTTGACTTTTCTTCCAGCCCCTTGGCCGCCGCCTCCATTGGGCAGGTACACACCGCGGTGCTGAAGACCGGGGAAAAAGTGGTGGTCAAGGTCCAGCGCCCCGATATTGCTGCTGTTATTACGGCGGATCTGGAAATATTGGCTGATCTGGCTGCCATTGCCGAACATCGCTTGGAAATGGCCCGTTATTACCGGGTGGCCGACATCGCTGCGGAATTTTCCCAAGGCCTCCGGGCAGAACTCAACTATATTTTAGAAGCCCGGAATGCCGAAAGGTTTGCCGCCCTTTATGCCGATCCGGGCCGGCTAGCCGTGCCCCGGGTTTTTTGGGACTATACCAGCGCCCGGGTAATTACCTTGGAATATATGCTGGGTTTGAAGATAACAGAAACCGAAGCCCTGACCCGGGCGGGCCATGGCCCGCGGGATATAGCCCATCGCCTCATCGACATCTATCTGGAGCAAGTATTGATAGTCGGCTACTTCCACGGTGATCCCCATCCGGGCAATATCATGGTTCTTGCCGATGGCACCATCGCCTTTACTGATTTTGGCCTTATGGGAAGGCTCAGCCCCAGACTGCGGCGGGATTTTATTTCCCTTTTGACTGCCATCAGCAGCCGGGATGCCAATGGTATTGTCAGATCCATTGTCAAGATCGGGGATGCGGCCGAGGGAATAGACCTGGAAGCACTGGAGGAAGATGTGGAGAAGATGCTGGCCAAGTATTTCGATTTGCCCCTTTCGGAGATCAGTCTGGGGGAAGCCTTCTATGATTTATCCCGGCTGGGTTACCGCCACCACATTCAAATTCCCGCCGATTTGGCCCTCCTGGGTAAAGTCACTGTGACCTTGGAAGGGGTGATGGGAAAACTTGCCCCCCAGCTAGGTATGGCCGATATGGCCCTTTCCTTCCGCAGGCAGCTCCTCCGGGCCAAATTTGCCCCCCGGGAACTGGCGGCCGGCCTTTGGCAGCAGATCTCCGCCTTTAGGGAATTTCTTCACACCTTCCCCCGGGATTTAAGTGACCTTTTGCAGATAATGAAAAGGGGGCATCTACACTTAAAAATTGATCTGCCCAGTTTAAAGCTCCTTGTCCACCACATGGACCGCATCGGCAACCGCCTCTCCTTTAGCATTGTCCTCCTTTCTTTCAGCATCATTATGACGGGCCTGATCATCGGCTCCTCCTTGGGGGGCCGGCCGGTCCTCTTTGGAGTCCCCGCCATTGAAGTAGGTTTTGTCGTGGCCGCTATTATGTTCCTTTGGCTCCTCTTTGCCATTTTCCGTTCCGGCCGGTTTTGAATGCCGCCGGTATGGGGAAGAACTGCTGGGGTTTAGAGGGAACAAAGGGGTGAAGGAAGAATATATTATCTTGATGCTTAATGGGGAAAGGCGAAAGAAGGTTGGGGATGAAGGGATAATAAAGGTATAGTGGGCAGTATGGGTTTTGTTGGCTCGGGGGGGAATATATTGTGGATGAAAAGCGGGCTTTGATCAGTTTGGGTTTTACCCGTAAAAGGGAGGGCAAGCTGGAGGAGGCGGTGGAGATTTTTCGGCAGGCCCTGGACCTGTATCCGGCTGATCCTTATTTATCCTCCGCCTTGGCTGACCTCTATGTAATGCAAAACCGCCTTTGGGAGGCGGAGGAACTTATCGCCCGGGTGCGGGAGGAGAATCCCGAATACCGGCCGGCCCTATTGGTATGGGGGAATTTGGCCCTAAAGCGGGAGGAATACCAGGAGGCGGCTCGCTATTTTGAGGCTGCCTACCGACAAAGAAACGATGGCTATAGTCGGCGCCGCCTGGTGGAGGCCTACCTGGGCCAAAATGAATATGACAAGGCCCTAAATCTGGTCCGGCAAGGGCTGGAGGTGGAACCGGATAATATTTCCCTCCACCGGCTGCAGGGCCGGATCCAGGAAAGGCAGGGGGATACCCGGGGGGCTATAGGGGCCTATAGGCGGGTTTTGGAGGGGGACCCCAAGGATCAATTTTCTTACCAACGCCTGCTACAGCTGGAAAGTGCCGGCCGCCCGGGCCAAGAGGTGGTTAGGGAGGTGGGCCGGTTGCTGTCGGTGGGGGAACGGAGGAAAAATCCCCACCTGCGGGCCTGGCGGGCCCGGGAGCTGAAGGAGTTGGGCCGTTGGGAGGAGGCCCTGGCGGAATATCGACGGGCCCGGGAGCTGGATCCGGGGAACCTATTTCTTCAAAAGCAGGAGGCCTTCTGCCTTTATCGGATGGATCGCCTGGAGGAGGCCCTGGCGATTTTTCAGGAAACCCTGCGCCGGGATCCCCGGGATCATGTGGTGCGCAATACCATGCTAATTACCTTTCGGAAGTTACAGCGCCTTCCGGAGGCGGTTATATTCTTGGAGGAACTTATTCAGGAACATCCGGATTACAAACCCCTTTGGGGCATTATCCGGCGGGTGAAGAAGGAGGCGGGGTTGGTGAAGGGGAAACAGGAACAGGGGAAGGGTGATGGGATTGGCTGAAGGTAACCAAGGGGTTTTACTAAGGGATCTGGTGGAGGTCCCTCCGGTGCGGACCGTCATTAGGATGGCGGATTTGGACAGTGAGGAACTGAGCCGGGAACTGGTGGAGAGCTTTGTGCTGACGAAAGAGGCGGAAGGGAACCTGGTAAATATCCTAACGGGTATCGCCCAGGGCCGGGGGCAGGGGTATTTTCTCCAGGGCAATTTCGGTTCGGGAAAATCCCACCTGCTGGGGATTATGGATCTTCTTTTGACCAGCCCCGCCGCCCGGGATGCTTTTTTACGACGGAGCCGCCGTTTTAATCCTGATCCCGCCCTTCTCCAGGCCCTTACTGCCATTGGTGGCCAACGCTACCTGGTGGTTACCCTTTCCCTGGTGGAACATTCTAACCGGGAATACCTGGAGGACATTCTCTTGGAGCGCTTGTCTACTGTTATAGAGGGGGCCAGTGGTCATTCCCTCCAGTGGGACACATCCCCCGGTGCCCTGGAGGAATTGGGGGCCCTCCTGCGGGCCCGCTATCCCGAGGAAGTGGCAGCTTTTTGTCGCCGCAAGAAGTTGGAAACGGGAGAATTGTTTAAGCCGGGCCGGCAGTTTTTGCTGGAGGAGCTCTTGGATGAATTGGGCCGTCCCTACCGGATGGGTTTTAACCGGCGGGAGGCCTTCAGCCGCATAAGGGAATTTCTGGCTAGTGGGGGGATGGATGGCCTGGTTATATTGGTGGATGAGCTTTCAGAGTTTCTCCGCTCTAAGCCCGACAGCCGTACCTTCAATGAAGACATTCGCTTTCTGCAGTATTTGGGGGAATTGGCCCCTGATCTGCCGGCCTGGGTGGTGGCATCCCTCCAGGAACGTTTGGAGGAAACAGGGGAGGTGCCCCCGGAAGCCTTCAATAAGATTAAGGACAGGTACCCGGTGCGCCTGCGCTTGACGGGCCAGCATGTGGCCCAGCTCATCCCGGGGCGTCTCATCAGTAAAAAGCCGGGGGCCGAGGGGGAAATTGGGGCCATCCACAGCCGCCTTTCCCAGGCCTTTGGAGAACTGCCCTTTAGCCGACAGGAGTTTTTCGATTTATATCCGGTTCATCCCCTGACGGTGTCCCTTTTGGATACCCTGCGCCCCTTGTTCTCTCAACATCGGGGGGTGGTGGATTTTATCCACTATCAATTAAAGGGGGATGCCAAGCGGAGGATAGCCGGCCGCCTGGACCTGCCGGCTGATACCCTTTTGGGGCCCGATGTTATATATGATCACTTTCAAAACCGCCTGCGGGAACTGCCGGAGACCAGCCCCTATGTGCAGCAGGTATATCGGTATTGGGAGGAAGAAGGGTTTTCTCTTTTGGGGACCGAGGACCGGGAAATTGCCCGCCGCCTTCTAAAGATTTTAATTTTGGTGGCTCTATCTCCCCAACCCCGGGTGACTATCCGTCGCTTGACGGAATACTTGTTGACCCCCATCACCACCTTTGATTCTAAAGTCAATTATGAGTACATACATGATCTTTTGGCCCGGATGCGCAAACACGGTGCCTACCTGGCCTGGGAAAAGGGGGATGATTTCCTAAAGGACCGGGTTTTTATCGATCTGGAGGCGGATTTGAACCGCCTTTGCAGGCGGCGCCTGGACTACATAAAGAAGAGCTTTTTCCCCGGGGACCGGCGGGTATTGACTAAACTGGCCCCCTGGGTGCAGGAGCCCTACCTGCCCTTGGCCTCGTGGCAGGAGAATCCCCGGGGCAAGCGGACTGTCAATTGGCAGAAGACCCGGCGGGAGGGGATGTTTCTCTTTGGTTCCCTGACGGATATTTCTGCCCCTTATATTAGGGAGTTGGTGGAGGAGCTGCAAACCACGGAACTGGATTTTGTCTTCTTGGTGGGCACGCCCCTGGATCGGAAGGCCCAGCTGGAGCATTTGGCTAAGACCATTCTCCCGGCGGTGGAGGAGGCCCAGGGCCGGGGATTTCTCTTCTGGATACCGACGGCCCCGGCCGATGATAAGACCCTCATCGAAGCCTTGGCCCTGCAGCTTTTGGCCGAGGAGTGCCAGGAGCGGGATGATCCCAATTCCCGCCGTTTAGTGCAGCATGTCCAGGGCTTGATTGCTGATCTAAGTCCCCGGGTGCGGGAGATCTACCGGGAGGCTTATTTTCAAGGTCAGATTCTTTTGGATACCGAGGAAGGCCTGGAGCCGGGGGCCATGGGCATAGTGCCCTGGGAGCGGCTTTTGGAATGGGCCGCCGGTACGGTTCTGAATAGGCGCTATCCCCAGCATGGGCGGCTGGCTCCCCGAATTTCCTTTCTACCCCCCGGCACAGATCAAAAGACCCTGGAGGATTTTCTCCTTCCCGGTCAGATTGAAGGTCGGAATTTAGATCCGGGGGTTAAAATGGTCCTGGATGGTTTCCTCCTCCCCCTGGGCTTGGTGCGGCGGGGGGGAAAGGGCTATCGGCTTCATCTGCAGCCTAAGGAAAGCCCGGTGCTGGCCGAATTTCTCCGCTGTTTGGAGGAAGGGGAGGCCCCCCTGGACACTATATATCGGCACCTGCGCAAGGGGCCCTTCGGTCTGGGGCGGGATTCCTTTCAGATGTTGGGGCTGACCCTCCTGGCCAGCGGCCTGGTCCAGGGACGGCGCCGGGAGCGGGCAGTGGGGATAAAACAGCTGACGGCGGCCGGGTTTTGGCAATTGGAGACCCTGGCCCGGGGCGGCATGTTGGCCCCGGATTTTCAGGAACATATACAGCGGCTTACCTTTCTTCCCCTGCGGCTGCGCCGGGGCCCCATCACCCTGGCCCTCCAGCAGGAATTGTGGGAAGGGGTGGTTCAGTGGCGGCGGGAACAAGATTTGGTTCTGGAAAAGGTGCGGAGGCAGTTACAGTCGGTGCGGGATTATCCGGCCCTGGCCGGCCTGAACTTCCCCGGCATTGAGGAGGAGCTCTCCCGGGTGGCCGAAATTTTAGCCGAGGTAAAGGTTTCTTACCCGGCCCGGGAAGGCTTGGAACGTTTTCTTTCGGCCCATCGGGCCCAACCCTATTTTGATCGCTATTATCAAACCCTGCAGCGTTTACGGGAGTTCTTGGCCCAGGAGTTGGAACACTATCTCTTTATGGCCAGTTATTTGACCAATCCGGACCTGGAGTTTCCCCCGGGAGAAAAATATAGATATTTGCAGGAAGAAAAGGAAAGGCTCCTGGCCCTCTGTCGGGATGGGGCCAGTATCCTCAACCGGGATGATTACCGCCGCTTGGACGGGGGTTTTACCGCCTTTGTGGAAACCTATCGGGAAATATATCTGGCGGAACATGAGGCCCTCTGTGCGCCGGAACGCTTTGATACTTATCGACGGTTCAATGAAGGCCGCAGCTACAAGGTCCTTTCTCTCCTGGCTGGCATTGAGGCCATTTCAGTCCAGGATGATCTTATCAAGGTGGACCGGCAGCTCCAGTCGATCTTGGGCCATGCCTGCCGGGAAATTCAACCCCACCTGCTGGCCCAGCAGCCCCTCTGCCGCTGTGGCTTTCGCTTGGGAAGCCAGCCGGAACTTATTCCCCGGGAACAATTAGAAGAAACGGTGGAGGCGGGGATCAAACAGTATGTGCAGGCCCTGCAAAAGGGGAAAAATGCCCAAAGGCTCAGGGCCTGGCTCACCGGGATGGAGGAGGTGGGCAAAAGGCAGCAGGTGGCACCGGTGCGGGGGCTGCTGGCCCTGGATATCGGGGCTAGTGACTTTTTTGCCGACTTGGAAGGTCTTTTAAATCGGCGGGTCATCGGCCTTCTGAATCAGGCTTTGGCCGGCCGCCGGGTGGTGGTGGAGCGGCAGGTGGAGGATTTGGTAGACAGCCTTATAGACCGGAGTTTTACCGCTGATCAGATAACAGCTATTGTGCAGGAATGGCTCCGGGGCGGGGAGGATCTTCCGGCCGAGGTCTATGTGAAGGTGGTGGGACGGCGGGGAGGACAGGATCCTCAAGGAGGCGGGGGCTTGGCCCTTTATTCTCCCGGCTCCATAAAAGTAGAGGAAGGGCCCCGGAACCCTTCCGGGCTAGTTATAAAGGAGGGCCCGGCTGAAATTTTGCCGGATGTCCTAGAGGGATTGCTTTCGGGTCCGACCAGCCTTTACCGTCGCCTGCGGGCCCAACTGGAGGCTGGCCATAGGGTGGAGTTGGACCTATGGGATTCCCTGGATCCCCCCGGGCGGGAGCTGGTGCAGAAGCTAATCTTCCTGGAAGATTCTTTGGCCCGGCTGCAGGGGCGTAAAAGTATGCCCCACCAGTGGCAGCCCTGGGAAGAACTATATGTTCAAGAACTGGCAAATTTAGAATGGTGGTTGGCCCGGGTAGAGGAACTGGCCCTAAAACTGGGGGTAGATGATGGGCTGTCTCTAGAATCCCTGGCCACCA
>JAAYTH010000044.1 GCA_012523785.1 Bacillota bacterium
ATTGGTTCCCCCGCTTCTTAAATTAATAAGAATTCAGCGTTACTTTCTTAAGTTTGCAAAGCCTTTACCCTAGGTACGCTGTGGAGTATAACATAGGCCCAAGTGTTTTGCAAACACGCCAAATAACTAGGGGGTGGGAAATATATAGGCTCAAGCCCGGAAGGGTCTACTTATACGAACCATTCGCCCAAATTATCCCAGATACTGCCCCATGATAGGTAAGACGCCATCTGGCTATAAAACAGGGGATATAAGGGGAGACGGATCCCCGTTTTATTAAAAAATAGAACAGAAATCCGCCCCTAGTTTCATTACTGACTTAAAAAACTCCTCATGCTTTCAGCATCTTCCGACCCTAACCAGGCGTCTAATAATTCATCATGTTCCTTGAGGAACCACTTGGCAACTTCAATATAATCTTCAGTCCCGGTTTCTTGCATAAAGGCCAGGGCTTCTGATGTTAGGGCACTTGAGGTTTTATATTTACGAAGGAATTCTATAAACTCTTCATTGTCTTCATTATCGGCAAAATTATTACTGGCACTTATGGTTACCCGCATTGGGGGTACCTCGCATTCGCCCTTTAGGTAAAGTTCCTCCTCATAGGGCTCATCTTCCAACAATACCATGTCATACATACCCAGTAGCCAGGTGGGTTCCCAATAATAGGCGGCAATAGGTTCGCCCTTGTCATAAGCAGACATTATAGCCGTCTGTAGGGCCGGATCAGAACCGGGCCTAAAGTAGATGAAATTCTCATCAAGGCCAAAGAAGAGGTATTTATTGTATAAGACGTCATCTATTTCCCAGCCCGGTATAGAACCATACATTCTCCCCTTGCCCGGATTTTCATCATCGGGAAATACTTCCGGATAGTCCTTCAAATCCCAGATGTACTTTAGATCCGGTGCCAAAGCCTCAATGCCCCTTTCAGCATCACCTTCAATTACATATCGGGGGACATAGATCCCCTGAAAGTTGTCATCGAAATTTACACTCAACTCCTTAAATCTACCGGCCGCAAGATCATCGGCATAGGGTTCGATATTGTCGGTCCAGCACTCCATATGCACATCTACTTCCCCCGTCAATTGGCCCTCATACATGACGGCTGTGGTACCGGTAACCTCTTTCCAACTATAGCCGAAGATTTCTTCTGCTATTAGCCCCGCAACTGCATTATGAAACATCATACTTTCCCAACCGGCGTTGGCGAAAATAATCTCTTTACCCCCGGTATCTCCTGCACCCCCACAAGCCGTCAGGGCTAGGGCCAGAAGACTAAATAATACCACTGTACTTACAATTTTTTTCAACTTTTATACACTCCTTAATGTCTTTCCCATAGAGCTGCTGCTCATGATTTTGCCCAGCAAAAAGACTATGGTATACCATAGTCTGTACCAAAATCTAAACAATTACATATCAAAACTCCCTTCAATCGCTTACGGGGTTAGCTGTCGGGTTAGAGCTAAGGGTGGCTCTTCAAAATGATTCACCCCAAAATAATTGGTTCCCCCGCTTCTTAAATAAATAAGAATTCAGCACTAGTTTCCCAGGTTTGTAAAAACTGGACTCAGGTACGCTGTGGAGTATAACATAGGCTTAAATCTATTGCAAAGCCAGCAAACAGGGGCAATAAGTGAAATGAGCGGTCTAGGAAATTACCTAGCCTATTTATATAAACCATTCGGCGAAATGATTCCAGATGCTTCTCCATTGTGGGGAAAACATTCATTGGGAAGTTAAATCAGTAGAGGGCATTGACACTTCGGCCCAGCGGATAGACCGGAAACAGCCCCCGCTGCTTTCAAACAAAGGTCCATCCCCTGTCTGACGCGGCTATCGCCGCATAGTAACCTAGTAGAAAAATCTTCGCTCCATTGGTTAAATTCCATATAGACACTAGCCCAATATTCTGATATAATGGAAGAGACAATATCTTCAAAAGGAGGGACGAAATGTTAATCAAGAGGACTGTCAATCTCAATGGTGTGAAGAAAGTTATGGTAGCCGACCCGGAAACCTCATTGGCTAAGGTGATAAGGGAACAGTTGGGCCTTACGGGAACTAAGATCGGCTGTAACCAGGGTCAATGTGGTGCTTGTTCGGTGTTGTTGGATGGTAAAGTTGTCAGATCTTGTACTTATAAGATGAAGAGATTAAAGGATGGCGCCGCTATTACTACTATTGAAGGAATCGGTACTCCCCAAAATCTACATGCCATCCAACTAGCTTGGATCAAGCACGGCGGAGCCCAGTGTGGATACTGTACACCGGGCTTTATTGTGTCCGCCAAAGCGCTCCTGGATGAGAACCAGAATCCCACCCGGGAGGAGATCCGGGATTGGTTCCAAGCCCACCTCAATGCCTGCCGCTGCACCGGCTACATCCAATTGGTAGATGCAGTAACAGATGCGGCCAAAGTAATCCGGGGAGAAATGAAAGCGGAAGAACTGCTCTTTGAAATGCCCGCCGATGGGCGTATATGGGGCAGCAGATATCCCCGGCCATCTTCGGTGGCCAAGGTAACAGGAACCTGTGATTATGGTGCTGACCTGGGACTGAAACTACCGGCCAATGCCCTGCACATGAAGTTGGTCCAGGCCCAGATCTCCCATGCCAACATTTTATCCATCGACACAAGGGAAGCAGAAAAAATGCCCGGAGTTTTCAAGGTCATTACCCACAAGGACGTCAAGGGCAAAAACAGAATCACCGGCCTCATCACCTTCCCCACCAACAAGGGAGATGGCTGGGACAGGCCTATATTGTGTGACGAAAAGGTATTCCAATATGGTGACGCACTGGCGATTGTCTGTGCTGATACGGAAGAAAATGCTCTTAAGGCCGTGGAAAAGGTGAAGGTGGAATTGGAACCCCTACCAGCCTATATGAGTGCTCCGGCGGCCATGGCTGATGATGCCATGGAAATCCACCCCGGAACACCCAACATCTATTTCACCCAAAAAATAGCAAAGGGTGGAGAAACCGGCCCCTTAATGGAAAGTGCCGACGTTACGGTGGAGGGGGACTATTATGTGGGCCGCCAGCCCCATATGCCCATCGAACCGGATGTTGGCTTTGCCTATTATGATGACGAGGGACGGCTGACCATTCATTCCAAGAGTATCGGTATTCACCTCCACCATGCCATGATTGCCCCGGGCCTGGGGGTAGAACCGGAGAAGTTGAGACTGGTACAAAACCCGGCTGGTGGCACCTTTGGCTACAAATTTAGCCCCACCATTGAAGCCCTCCTGGGGGTGGCCGCCATGGCCACAGAACGCCCGGTCTTCTTAAACTTCAACTGGCACCAACAGCTCACCTATACTGGTAAGCGCTCACCCTTCTTTGTCAACCTTAAATATGGCGCTGACAAGGATGGCAAAATCATTGCCATGGAAAACGACTGGTCCGTTGACCACGGCCCTTATTCGGAATTTGGTGACCTGCTGACCCTGCGGGGGGCCCAGTTTATGGGAGCGGGCTATGGTATTCCCAATATCCGCGGCGAAGGCAGGACCGTCTGCACAAACCATACTTGGGGCTCGGCCTTTAGGGCCTACGGCTCTCCCCAGGCGGAGTTTTCCTCCGAGGTTTTAATGGACGAATTAGCAGAAAAACTGGGAATGGACCCCTTGGAGCTAAGGTATAAGAATGTCTACCGCCCCGGTGATACAACTCCCAACGGCTGTCCTCCCGATGTCTACAGCCTACCGGAAATGATAGATAAACTCCGGCCCCTCTATAAAGAAGCCAAGGAAAAAGCCAAGGCCAAATCCACAGCCGACAAAAAGTATGGTGTCGGTGTATCCATCGGTATTTACGGCTGCGGCCTAGACGGCCCGGACAGTTCGGAGGTTTGGGTGGAGCTGACGGAAAAAGGCGTTACGGTGGGAGCATCCTGGGAAGACCACGGGCAAGGTGCGGATATGGGTACCCTAGGCACGGCCCACGAAGCCCTACGGCCCCTGGGTCTCAAACCGGAAGAGATAAGGTTGGTCATGAATGATACTGCCATTACTCCCAACACCGGCCCCGCCGGCGGCAGCCGCTCCCAGGTTATGGCCGGCCAGGCCATCAAAAACGGCTGTGAAGCACTGATTGAGGCTATGAAGAAGGAGGATGGCACCTTCAGGACCTACGAAGAAATGGTTGCGGAGGAGCTCCCCCTGAGGTATATGGGCCAATGGACGGCCATTGACTGCACCAACTGTGATGAAAACGCCCAGGGCAACCCCTTCTCCACCTATCAGTATGGCCTCTTCATGTTTGAGGTCGAAGTGGATGTTAATACCGGCAAAGTAATGGTGGAAAAAATAACCTGTGTGGCCGATGTGGGAGTTGTGGGCAATAAGCTCCTGGTGGATGGACAGATCTACGGTGGCCTGGCCCAGGGTATTGGCCTGGCGCTGAGTGAAGACTTTGAAGATCTGGATAAACATAAGGATATGATCTCCTGCGGCTTCCCCTACATTAAAGACACCCCCGATGATGTGGAGATCATTTATGTGGAAACACCCCGGCCCCTGGGGCCCTTCGGTGCCTCGGGTGTAGGTGAAATGCCCTTGACATCCTCCCATGCTGCCGTAATCAACGCCATTTACGATGCCTGCGGAGTCCGTATCCGGGAATTGCCGGCCCTGCCGGAAAAGGTATTGGCCGAGTTGAAAAAATAAGGGGTATATAGTAGGATAAATTCTATAACATGTTGAATAGGGGGCTTTCCCAAGCCCCCTATTCTAAAATTTGGATATAACTGACAAAGGTGGTGTAGACATGGACCAAAAACAGCTCCGGGAACTGGAGGCCAAGTGTATACAAGAGGAACCACCGGAATGTACTGCCGCCTGCCCCGTTCATGTGGATGTCAAGGGCTTTATCAAAGCCCTGCGGGATGATAATTTATCCACCGCCTTCAACATCCTGGCTAAAGCAACGGTTTTCCCCCGGATCATCGGCCATATATGCCACCATCCCTGTGAAAACCACTGCAAGAGAAGGGAAGTTGAGGCCCCTATATCTATCCATGAACTGGAAAGGTACTGTGTTAAAAATGCAGTCAGCAAGAAAAGATCCCTGCGGATAAAAAGGTCCACCACTAAGGTGGCTGTAGTAGGAGCAGGTTTATGTGGCCTCTCCGCCGCCGTGGAACTGACCCGCAAGGGTTATCTGGTCACCCTCATCGAGGCCCGGGCTAAATTAGGCGGAAGGCTCCTCAGTTTACCCGCAGATATACTTCCCCGGGCCATTTTACAGGAGGAGCTAGAAATAATAAGCACCCTGGATATAGATGTTCTCTATAACCGAAGGATAGGATCCTTACAGGAGATCAAGGAAATAAAAAACGATTACGCAGCAGTTTTTATTGCCTGCAATGGGGTTGCTGCCGAAGCCCCCAGCACCCAGAACCCGACGACCCTAGCCACTTCCCTGGAGGGGGTATTTGCCCGGGACCCCCGGATAGCGGCGGGTTCTTTCATTGATTTCGTGGCCCAGGGTAAAAAAGCCGCCCTGTCCATGGAACGATATATCCAGAAGGTGTCCCAGGAGGCCGGGCGGGAAAGGGAAGGCCCCTTTGCCACCCGCCTTTATACAAATACTGCTGGCCTGGAACCAATTCCAGCGGTAAAACCCCAGGACAAGCAAGGGGGCTATACCCGGGAAGAAGCCCGGAAAGAAGCCGAGAGGTGCCTGCTGTGTGAATGCCTAGAGTGTGTCAAGGCCTGTGAATACCTGCGGGCCTTCGGCTCTTATCCCAAAAGGTACCTGCGGGAAATCTACAACAATGAGGCCATTGTCATGGGGCCCCGCCTGGCCAACAACCTCATCAATTCCTGCAGCCTCTGTGGATTGTGTAAAGAGGTGTGCCCCAATGGTTTAGACATGGGGGCGGTTATTAAAAAGGCCCGGGAAGGCATGGTTTTGAGGGGTAAAATGCCCCCCTCGCCCCACGATTTCCCCTTGGCTGATATGAACTTCAGCAATGGCCCCCACTTCTCCCTTCTGAAAAATGCCCCCGGCACAGAAAACAGCCGCTACCTGTATTTTCCCGGCTGCCAATTATGTGCCACTATGCCCCCCTACGTGGAATTATCCTATGATTACCTCCGCCGCACCTTTGCAGATGTGGGCTTATTCTTGGGCTGCTGCGGTGCTCCGGCCGATTGGGTGGGGCAAAGGGAACTCTTCGACCAGGCCCGGGGCAAAATTCTTCAGGGCCTCCGGTCCTTTGGTAATCCCACCCTGATATTGGCCTGCTCCACTTGCTATGATATTTTCCAGGCCCATTACCCGGAGCTGGATATCATATCCCTCTATGAGGTCTACGACCAATACGGCTTTCCCAGCGATAACCTGCTGCAGTTAAAGGGAGAAATAGCCATCCACGACGCCTGCACCGCCCGGCATGCAAATTTCCAGCAGCAGGCCATCAGAGGTATTTTGAAAAAACTCCGCCTCCCCTACCACGAATTAGCCTTCAGCAAGAATAAAACCACCTGCTGTGGTTTTGGCGGCTTGATGACCTTTGCCAACCAGGATGTGGCCACGGCAGCCATCGACAGGCGCATTAAAGAAAGCCAGCATCCCTACCTGGTCTACTGCGCCATGTGCAAGGATAGATTTTCCTGGCGCAGCAAGGAAACCTATCATGTTTTAGACCTTATTTATGGCGGCATTTACCAGGAGGACCGGGAAAAGTTAAATACCACTAAGAACCTTGGCTTTTCCCAGAAAAGGGAAAATAGGGCCCGATTAAAGGAAAAGATGCTGAGAGACTTATGGGGTGAAGACATGACTATTAGCGGACTATCGTATCCTTATGAGTTGGAAATCACTGCCGAAGCCCGGGAAAAGATGGAAGAACGGCTAATACTAAAAGAAGATATCCTCAAGGTAATTCATCATGCCGAAACTAGTGGCAACAAATTACTGCGGGAGGATTCCGGACACTTTTTAGCCTACTACCAACCGGTCAGTGTGACCTATTGGGTGGAATACACCCAGAAGGACAACACCTTCAAGATACACAATGTCTACAGCCATAGAATGGAAATTGGGGAGGGTTAGTAGCATGGCCCGTATTGTCTGTGCAAAATGCAATATCCCCTTGGAAAAGAGCAAGGTAACCATCTCCTATCTGGGAAACAGTTTTCCAGTGGACTTGTTGAAGTGTCCCCAGTGTAATTTGGTTTTTATCCCCGAGGACCTGGCCCTGGGTAAAATGCTGCAGGTGGAAAAGGCTTTAGAAGATAAATGAAGATTGGGGATGTCCTATGAGCTGCGGCAAACCTTATGAAAACCCTCTACTCCATGCCGTAACGGGGGAAACCATCCGGCCCGGAGGGTTAACCCTTACCGAGAGGGCCCTGGAATATTGTGCCTTTCCTCCCGGGGCCCATCTTTTGGATGTGGGCTGTGGCTTGGGGGCTACGGTGGAACACCTGACGGACAAATACAAATTTGATGCCCGGGGTGTAGATCCCTCGGCTCTGCTCCTGGCCCAGAAAAAAAACCTTCGCCCTGATCTACAACTCCTCCATGGTAGGGCGGAGGATCTCCCGGTGGATACTGATAGCATAGATGGGGTCATCTGTGAATGCACCTTCTCCCTGCTGCCGGATCAAGGGCAGGCCCTGGGCGAATTTTGGCGGGTACTAAAAAATAAGGGCTTTTTAATCATCAGTGATATGTATGTGAAAAACTTACCGGGGCCGGGACAACGGCACCCAGCAGCTGAAGGATGCTGCCTAGCCGGGGCCAAATCTATACCCGAATTTATCCTTCTCCTCCAAAGCAAGGGCTTTGAACTAATTTTTTGGGAGGATCATTCCAACTGTCTGGCGGTCTTGACGGCCAAACTGATCCTGGCCGATTTTCCCCTTAAGGAGTTTTTCCCTGGTTGGGGTTGTGACCCCGGCCCAGGCCCCGGTGAAATAGAAAAAAGGCTGCAAACCACCCGCCTGGGTTACTTTTTGCTCGGGGCCAAGAAAAGAAAATGAGGAGGTAGGGCAATGTTGAATGATGATGCCTTTAGGATGTTTGAACTATATAATCAGGGTTTTACCTGTAGTCAAATCCTTCTCACCCTGGGACTGGAAGCCCGAGGAGAGACAAATCCTTCTTTGGTCCGGGCCGTCCACGGCCTGGCCGGGGGTATTGGTTACAGTGGCAAAGTATGTGGAGCTCTGACGGGGGGTGCCTGCCTCATCGGTTTATACGCTGGCCGGGGCCGTGCTGAAGAGGAAGCAGATGAAGATTTTCGTCAAATGATAAAAACCCTGGTCCAGTGGTTCAAGGAGGAATATGGGGAAGAAAACAACAGTATCGACTGCTATGACATTCTGGGGGAAAAACCCGGCCCCCAATCCTTCACTGCCAAGTGTGCTACCATTGTCACCCAGGTCTATGAAAAGGTACAGGAGATATTAGCAGATTATAACTACCCAATGTCAGGGGGCGGGGATAATGAATAACAAGCAGACGGAGAGCCTCTGCCCCCACTGTTTCCGGAAAATACCAGCCCGAATTGTGCCCCGGGGAAAGAAAGTCTATATGGAGAAGACCTGCCCAGAGCACGGCAGCTTCAGAACCATCCTCTGGCGGGGAGAGCCGGCCATGAATACTTGGCAGCGGCCCAAGATACCGGCCCCCATCCATTACCCAAACACAGAAGTTGTGAAGGGCTGCCCCTATGACTGTGGCATTTGCCCCGAACACCGGCAGCACACCTGTACGGCCCTTTTGGAAATTACCCTGGACTGCAACATCCGCTGCCCGGTGTGCTTTGCCGACGGCGGTCGCCCCGGAGGAGACCCCAGCCTGGATACCATAGAGTCCTGGTACCAAACGCTTTTGGATTCCGGTGGCCCTTACAATATTCAACTTTCTGGCGGTGAACCCACCCTGCGGGACGACCTCCCCGACATCATCACCCGGGGCCGCCGCCTGGGATTTGACTTTATTCAGGTAAATACCAATGGGATTAGATTTTATGAAGAACCGAACTTTTTAAAAAGTTCTATTGATGCCGGCCTGGCATCCCTCTTTTTGCAGTTCGATGGGATGACCGGTGATGTCTATGAAAAACTGCGGGGCGCCGATTATCTGAAGATTAAGTTGGGCCTGATTGAATTATGTGCAGAAATGGATCTGGGGGTCATTCTGGTACCCACGGTTGTGCCCGGCGTAAATGACCACCAACTGGGGGATATAATTGCCTTTGCCCTCAAAAACATGCCCACCATCCGGGGGGTCCATTTTCAGCCCATCAGCTATTTCGGCCGCTACCCCTCGGCACCGGCGGACAGTATGCGCATAACCTTGCCCGAAGTAATGCAAAAGATTGAAAACCAAACAGGTGGGGAAATTAAAACTACTAATTTTGCCCCCCCGGGCTGCGAAAACTCCCTCTGCTCCTTCCATGGCAATTTTGTCCTCATGCCCAGCGATAAGTTGGTACCCCTCACCAAAAGAGATGCGGCTGCCTGCAGTTGTCAGGAGGCCCAACCGGCGGAAGAAGGGGCAGCGGCGGCCCGGCGCTTTGTGGCTCAAAACTGGCGCCGCCGCTCCTGCTGCTGTGGGAATGAAACCGCCGGAGAAAGCAAAGTCAGCGACAGCCTAGATATCTTCCTGGAGAGGATCAAGACCCACAAGTTCTGCCTTTCGGCCATGGCCTTCCAGGATGTGTGGAATATCAATCTAGAACGGCTGCGGGACTGCTGTATTCACGTGGTGTCACCGGAGGGAAGACGGATCCCCTTTTGTGCCTACAACCTGACCAATAGGGAAGGAGTGCCCCTTTATAGGGTCTAAAGTTAAGATGAAAAAAACACCTTTGGAAAGCTGGACAGATGAAAAAATTAAACCCTATTCCCAGCTCCGCTCCTATCAACTGGCCAAATTGAAGGAGACTGTAGGCCACGCTAAAGCCCACAGCCCCTTTTACCGCTGGCGGCTGGCCGGGTACTGTGAGGAGGATATAGGGAGTCTGGAGGATTTTAAAAGTCTTCCCTTCACCACTGGCGCTGATTTGGCCACCGACCCCCTACGTTTTTTGGCCGTCAGCCAGGATGAAATTAAGAGAATTGTTACCCTGGAGACCTCCGGAACGACGGGGCTAGGCAAAAGAGTCTTCTTCACCGAAGCAGATCTGGAAAGCACCATTGATTTTTTCCAGTGGGGGATGTCCACCCTGGTGGAAAGAGGCGACAAGGTCCTTATCCTCCTTCCCGGAGAACGACCCGGAGGCGTGGGGGATCTCTTGGCCCAGGGCCTTAGCAAAATGGGTGCTACCCCCATCCCCCACGGCCCCATTACAGACTTTGGCCAGATGGCGGCCCTCATTACCCGCAAGGGCATTACTTCCCTGGTCGGCATCCCCACCCAGGTCCTGGGGCTGGCCAGGTACATAGAAGCTCTTTCCCCCACCTTTCAAAGCCCCCTCCGGAGCATGCTCCTAACCACCGATTATGTTTCCCCCGCCTTGCTGAACTTCGTGGAAAATATTTTTACCTGCCGGGTCTTTAACCATTATGGCATGACAGAAATGGGCTTCGGTGGGGGGGTGGATTGTGCAGCCCGGGGGGGCTATCATCTGCGGGAAGTAGATCTTTATTGGGAGATTGTCGATCCGACCACCGGTACACCAGTATCCCCCGGCACCAGGGGGGAAATAGTTTTCTCAACCCTAACCCGCCGGGGGATGCCCCTTATTAGGTATAAAACCGGGGATGAAGCCCACTTTGTTGCCGAATCCTGCCCCTGTAGGACCTACCTGCAAAGAATAGCCTATGTAAAGGATCGCCTGCCAGGACGGATTGCCCTTCCCGAGGGAGACAGCCTTTCCCTATCCCAGCTGGATGACATTTTATTTTCCCTTCCCCATGTGGCCGACTTTGATGCCACTGTTTATTTTAATGCTACTAATGTAGGGATAGAACTTATACTTTACCTCCCCCTTCCGCCTCCCACGGGTTTCCTTCACCAGACCCGGGAAGCAGTTTTGGGAACACTGCCTTCTATTTCCCAGCTCTTCCTGGAAGCCAGAGTGATAACTTGTCCCCGCCCGGTGGGGAAAAGGATGCTAAAATGGGGTAATTTTCTGTTGCCGACCAGGAACTGATATGGTATAATAATTAGCAGTTAGACATAGTTAAACGGCTGGGAATCTTTATTTTGGCCTTCGTTATTCTTAATCAAACATAACGCGGGGTTAGGCAAAAATTCATTGGAGGGGGTTTTACCTTATGGCGAAAACTGTATTCCGGGTGGTGGCTGTCATTCTTATCTTGGCAATGGGGTTTGGTGCTGTGGGCTGTTCAGCCCCAATAGTGGACAACCCTACCAGAACTGTGAAAGACCAATTGGAGAGGGAAGTGGAGGTACCTGAGAAAGTTGAAAGCATTATATCTACCTATTATATAAGTACCTCCATGGTGCTGGCCCTGGGGGCCGGTGATCGCTTGGTGGGGATAGAAATGAAGGCCGACACCCGCCCCCTTTACCAGTACGTAAAACCGGAAATAATGGAGCTGCCTCAAGTGGGCAGTGCCAAGGCCCTAAATATAGAAGAAATACTGCGTTTGGAACCCGATCTGCTTATACTGCCCATTCGACTTCAGGATTCTGTGGAACAGCTGGAGGAACTGGGCCTTACTGTCATTGTCATCGACCCGGAGGACCTGGATTCCCTACTAGCTGCCTTCTTGCTCTTGGGGGAAGCCCTGGGCTGTGAAGAAAAGGCCCAGGAATTGGTCACCTATTATGAGGAAAAAATCGCCCTGGTGGAGGGTCTGGCAGCCCAGGCAAAGGATAAGCCCCGGGTCTACCTGGCCGGCAGTGAACTTTTGCGTACCTCTACCCAGGAAATGTATCAACATGATGTCATCACTTTGGCCGGGGGGGATAATGTGGCCGATGGCATTGAAACAGGCTATTGGGCCAACATATCCCTAGAACAAGTCCTCTCTTGGGATCCGGAGGTAATACTTTTGGCCGAATATAATGATGCCCAGGCCCAGGAATTGGCCCAGGATGAGAAATGGCAAGGGGTGGCGGCAGTGCAAAATAAGCAAGTTTATCGTTTCCCCTCCCCCATCGAACCCTGGGATTCGCCGGGGCCGGCGGCCATACAGGGGATTTTGTGGCTGGCCCATGTTCTGCACCCGGATGCCTACAGCGCAGCCGAATTAGAACAGGAAGTAGAGTATTTCTATGGGCACTTTTATGGGGCCCAGATAGAAGTGGAGGATTTTAGCCTATGAGTCGTAACCCCACGGCAGCCCGGCGCTGGTCCTGGTCACCCCCAAATATCATAACCGGCGGTCTGGTCCTTTCCTTGGCCCTACTCCTTTTCTCCTTATGTGTAGGCCGCTACCCCCTTTCCTGGTCCCAATTAATGGGCATCATTACCGGGGGAGCCGACACCGGGGCCCAGCGTATTTTCTGGTATGTCCGCCTACCCCGGGCCCTGTTGGTACTGGTGGCAGGGGGGGGCCTGGCCTTGGCCGGGACGGTCCTGCAGGGCATAATGCAAAATCCCCTAATTTCCCCCGACATAATTGGTGTTTCGGCCGGGGCTTCCCTGGGGGCCGCTGTGGCCATAGTGATGATGGGTGCCGATCCAAAGACAATCCAGCTCCTGGCCTTCGTCGGGGGCATAACAGCCACCCTTACGGCTTATTTCCTTTCCCGGGCCACCGGGGGTAGTATCATTAGCTTGGTTTTATCGGGGATTATAATTAACGCCCTGGCCCAGGCCGGGGTCTCCCTGCTAAAATATATCGCCGATCCCCTCCAGGAGTTGCCCAGTTTAGAGTTTTGGCTCCTGGGGGGCTTCTACACCGCCGATTGGAAACGGCTGTTGAGCATCCTACCCGCCCTGGTCCTGGGCTGTGCTGTCATCATCGTACTCCGCTGGCAGGTAAATGTCCTCTCCCAGGGGGAGGAGGAGGCCCTGGCCCTGGGCGCACCGGTCTCCATCCTGCGGCTGGTATTGGTGGCCGCGGCGGCACTGCTGGTGGCAGCGGTGGTATCGGTGGCGGGTATAGTGGGCTGGATCGGCCTGGTGGCTCCCCACATAGCCCGGCTTTTGGTGGGAAACAACCATAAACTCACCCTGCCCCTCTCCTTTTCCGCCGGTGGCAGTCTCCTTTTATTGGCTGACACCTTGGCCCGTACCCTGACCCGGGCCGAGATACCGGTAAGTGTAGTGACGGCCCTGGTGGGGGCACCTTTTTTAGCTTATCTACTTTGGAAAGTGGGGGAAGAACCATGGAATCGTTGACCAGGTCCTTGGCTCCGGCTCTAGAACCCCTTCCCTGTTTACCAACCCTGGAGTTGGATGGGGTGTCCATTTCCCTGGGGGGACGGCCCATTTTGAAAGATACAAGTTTCGCCATCCAACCGGGAAAGATGTGTATTTTACTGGGGCCCAACGGTGTCGGTAAAACCACTCTTTTGAGGGCCATTGATGGTCTCATCCCCCCGACCGCGGGCCAAATACGGGTTCTGGGCCAAGATATTAAAACCCTCAGTCGGCGGGAACTTTCCCGCTCCCTGGCCTATGTCCCCCAAATACATCAGGGCACCTTCTCCTATCCGGTCCTGGATTTTGTGCTGCTGGGGCGGGCCCCCTATCTGCCTTGGTTTGGTTCCCCCAACAGCCAAGACCATGCCTTGGTGGAAAGAATCCTTCGCTGGTTAGGCATCGAAGGCTTGGCCCGGCGCAACTACCTACAGCTGAGTGGGGGGGAAAGACAGTTGGTGCTTTTAGCCCGGGGCTTGGCCCAAGAAGCGGCGGTGATGCTGCTGGATGAACCCACGGCCCATTTGGATTTTTCCCACCGGCATCATATTATGGGCATAATAAAGAAATTAGTCCGGGAAAGGAACTTGGCGGCCCTGGTATCCCTTCATGATCCTAACCTGGCTCTAGAGTATGGGGATCAGATAGTCCTGCTCGACGGGGATACAGTGGCAGCCGATCTTAAGCGCGAAGATGCTGCTTTTCTCCCCCGCCTGGAGACAATGTTAAAACGGGTTTACGATGCGGGGATCAAGGTAAGGCGTGTTTCCGATCAGGCAGTGGTGGTCCGGGGTTGAGGGGGGCGGTCCGATGGAATTTCAATATCGTATTTGGCTGACTAAAAACGGCAAGGCCTTTGGCAAGGGGCCCTATGAACTGCTGATGGCAGTATCAAGGCACGGCTCCCTGAATGAGGCTGCCAAAAAAATGGGTATGTCCTACAGCAAGGCCTGGAAAACCATCAACATGGTGGAAGAGCGTTTGGGTTTTAGCCTCCTTTACCGGGAAGCCGGGGGCAGTGGGGGTGGAGGTTCCCAATTGACTGTGGAAGCAGAAGACTTTTTGCGAAAATACCGCCATTTTCTGGCCGCCGCCGATGAGGCTTTGACCACTCTGTTCCAAAAACATTTTACTAGGGAGGATTTGCCATGAAACTCATTGCCGATATCATAGCTGGCATCGAAGGGGATGCCCCGGTAAAAGAAGTCCGGATCGGGCCCTTTTGGACCGGTGTGGAAAGCCGTTATTGCGGCCTGGCCACAACTACATATACCCACGATCCCCTGGGCCCCTATCCAGTTTCCGAGTCCGGTTTTTTAACTGAGAAAAGTGGCCTTGAGCTCTGCCAGTATGCTTTTTCCGATAGCCTTCTGGAGGCCAGTGTGGGTTTGGCGACCATTAATTCCATGTTAGATGTGGATATGGATCACTGCAAAGACATCAATGCTGGCCAGGTTTTGGAAGAAGAGGGTGCAGGCAAAAAGGTGGTGGTGGTGGGGCATTTTCCCTTTGTAGAAAAACTGAAGGCAATAGCCGGGAGGCTGTGGGTTTTGGAGAGGAGGCCCCAGAGTGGGGACCTTCCCGCTGACCAAGCAGAACGGGTCATCCCCCAGGCCGATGTGGTAGCCATAACCGGCACCGCCCTCATCAACGGTACCATGGAGGGCCTTCTTAAACTGTGTCGCCCGGATAGCCTGGTGATGGTTTTGGGCCCCACAACACCCCTTACACCCCTCTGGTTTGACTACGGGGTGGATATAGTTTCCGGAACCCGGGTTGTCGATCCGGCAAAGGTGCTGCGGTTTGTCAGCCAAGGGATCGTCTTTAAGCAGCTCCGGGGCCGGGGGGTAAGGCTCTTGTCCATGGCCCGATAGAAAGGGGCGGGATGTGACCGGGAAAAATAAATGGAGGTCGGGAAGATGGCAAAAAACAATATTCAACCCTATCCTTTGGCCCTAGCCACCTGTATAGAAACCGGCAATATGTCCCCGGCCTATATAGGGCAAAAGATGGCCTTTTTTACCAAGGGCCGGCGGGGTACATTGGGGGCATCCTGGTTGGATGATAAGGTAGAGGAGCTGCTGCCGACGGAAGTTACCGGTGGCTGCACCCTCCAAAAGATAAGGGGGCCCCAAAATAGCTGGGCCCGGATTTTGTGGGAAATATATGGCCCCCAAAGAGAGTTGATCATCCTGGGTGCCGGACATATCTCCAAAAAGCTGGCCCGGCTGGGAAACTTCTTAAACTACAAAGTGACGGTGGCGGATAATCGGCCTGAGTATGCCGTCTCCGGGGATTTTTACCCGGATACCAGGGTCATCTGTTGCCCTTACTCTAAGGTGGACAAATATGTCGCCTTCGGTGACCATACTAGCGTTGTCGTAGCCACCTATGGGCACCTGCACGATTTGGAATGCCTAGAAGTAGTTTTAAGGTATAATTTGCCCTACATCGGTGTGGTGGGTAGCCAGCACCGCCGGGCCCTGGTAGAGGAAAACCTGGGAGCCGCCAATATTCCCCCCGATAAAGTAAAAGGCATCCACATGCCCGTAGGATTAGATATCGGCGCTGGAACTCCAGCCGAGGTGGCCTTGAGTATTGGGGCAGAAATCCTGGCCCAGGGTCGCCGGCGCCCGGGAACTCCCTTAAGTGCCGAAAGGGCCTCCGGCGAGCCTGGGGGGAAGGGAAACACCCCTTTAGATGAGGCTCCGGATATAAAGCTCCTGCAACAAGCCCGACGCTTTCAGCAAGAAGGAAAAGCCGGTGTTGTAGCCACGGTGGTAGGGGCCAGTGTTTCCACCCCCCGTAAATCCGGTGCCAAAATGATAATCTCGACAGATGGTAGCCGGACTGGGACCATCGGCGGCGGCTTGGTCGAGGCTAACATTATTGCAGAGGCCCGGAAGATCATATCCCGACCCCGCTTAGTTCTGAGGAAATTTTCCCTCCAACCCGACCCGGAGCAGGATGCTATGCTTTGTGGCGGAGAGATGGAGGTGTTCCTGGAACCCTTGGCGGCCCTGGGAACCTTGTTGAGGGAGGTGGATTGGAGTAATGCGAAATTGTTCTGAGGACTGGGCAGTGGTAAAGGGTGTTGGTGATCTGGGTACCGGGGTAGCCTATTCCCTACTTAAGGCGGGCTTTAGGGTCCTGGCCACTGAAATTTCCCGACCCCTGGTGGTACGCCGGACCGTGTCCTTTGCCCAGGCTATTTACAGCGGTTGGGTAAATGTGCAAGATGTTAAGGCCCAGATGGTAGAAAATATAGAAGAAGCCTGGGCCCTAGCCCAGCAAGGGATTGTACCGGTATTGGTCGACCCCCAGGCCCATGTTATTAGCCAGCTAAAACCGGTCCTGGTGGTGGATGCCATTATGGCCAAGAGAAACACCGGCACAGCCCAAAGCGATGCCCCGGTGGTAATTGGCCTAGGTCCCGGCCTGATGGCCGGTAAGGATGTCCACGCCGTGATAGAAACCTGTCGGGGACCAAACCTGGGCCAGATTATCTACAGGGGCAGGGCCCAGGCCGATTCCAAGGTCCCCGGGGCCATTGATGGCCATACCTGGGAACGTCTCCTGCGGGCCCCGGCCACCGGCATAGTATCGGCCCGGGTGGAAATCGGGAACTTGGTATCTAAAGGCCAGATTCTAGCCCTGGTGGAGGATGTACCGGTCAAATCCAATCTGGACGGCGTTCTCCGGGGCATGATTCAGCCGGGCTTGTATGTCAAGGAGGGCACCAAAATTGGTGATGTGGATTCCCGGCGGGATCGGAGCCTGTGCTATAAAATTTCGGACAAGGCGCTAAAGGTAGGCGAGGGCACTGTTCGGGCTGCCCTAAAACTCCGGGGAAAAATAAATCCTTCCAACCAGGAAGGAGTATAACACCATGGCCCGGAAACTAAAGGATGCCTTGGAGCTAGGGCGGAGAGAAATCATTTCCCTGGTGGGGGGCGGAGGCAAGACAACCTTGCTCTATTGGCTGGCAGAAGAACTCCGGCAACAGGGAGTAATCCTTACCACCAGCACCAAAATGTGGTATCCCCCGCCTGCCGTTCCCTTAATCCTGTGGCAAGACCCGGAGCAGGTAAAAATAGAACTAAAGGCCCGGCTGGCAGCAGGACAAACACCTCTTTTAGCCGCCGCCGACCTTCCCCAACTAGAAAAAGTGGCTGGCCTTAACCAGGAACAACTGCGGGAATTGGCCGGGTGGGGACTGCCGGCCACCATTGTGATCGAGGCCGATGGAGCCAAGGGACGGCCCCTCAAGGGTTATCGGGATTTTGAGCCGGTTTTAACCCCCACGACCAGCCTTTTGTTACAGGTGGTGGGGGCTGATGCCATCGGCCAAAGGTTAAGCGACCGTTTCGCCCACTGCCCGGAAAAAATAGCCGCCGGAGCCGGACTACAGATGGGTGCCCCTTTGGACACCCCCAGCCTGGCAGCAGCCCTCCTCTATCCCCACCGTTCTTGGGAAAAAGTATTACCGGGGGTCCGTAAAATTGCCGTTGTAAATAAAGTAGATCTTTTGGATGATATAACACCCGCCCAAGACCTGGCCCGCAAACTACTGGAAAGTGGATACTTTGCTAAAGCCCTCCTTACAGGACAAGAGGGATATTTCTCCTCTCCCGCCCTTTTTCTTTCCTTGGCCTAGGTTTCTTGGCCGCTTCCTCCCCTATCCTTGCTGCCCTTTGATTAGAACAGGGGACGTAGAACAGGGGACGGAGCTCTGTTTTAAAGATGGAACAGAGATCCGTCCCCCGTTTTATGCTCACCTCAAATCATCCGGGGTATCGATATCAAAAATAATGGCCGGGTCATCTACCTCCAGATCCAGAACTTGATCCCCCCATGATGCTAAAAGGGAGCGGGCCCCTTGGTCACCTGATAAGGCCTCCAATTGGGGCCGTAGGGTGGCTTTAATTATTACCGGATGCCCCGGCCTTCCGCGATAGTTGGGCCGCAGGGCCAGGGGCCAAGTTTGCTGATAAACAGCCAACAATCTGCCAATGAGGGAGGCCGTCACCAAGGGCTGGTCGGCCAAAAGAAACACCAAGGCCGCCGCCCTGGGGGAGGCCGCCCGGACCCCGGCTGCCAGGGAGCTGCCCTGGCCGCTGGCATAGGCAGGATTAAAAACTAATTTGACCGGCAGCCCCTTGAGGGCTGCCTGCACTTTTTGCGCCTGGCAACCGGTAACCACCACCACTTCATCGACCGGTGCCGCCACGGCCGCTTCCGCCGCTATTCGCACCAAGGGTTTATCCCCATAGAACAACAATTGCTTACAACGGCCCATCCGCTCAGAAGTACCGGCGGCCAAAAGCACAGCGGTTATCACGGCAACACACCTCCGAACTCATCCCTTTTGTATTTCCCCTTAATTATACCATTATGACCGGCCCTAGGCACTTGGCCCCCAAAAAAAAGACCCCCTTCCATGGGGCCGGGGACAGGAACCCCTAGATTTCTTCCGCATTAGGGCAAGCCTGGGGGAATAATATAAGATAAGAAACCTTACAGGAGGTGTGACCAATGTTAAATATCCTGGCCCTGGGGGGATACCTGGGTTTGTTGGTGTATACCTTTTTGCTTTTGAAAAAAAGCAGGAGTGAGCTAAGGGCTATAACTCAATTTCGCAACTATAGTCGGGAGATAACCACCGCCAGCCTGTTGGCTGCCCTGGCGGCCCTTCTCCATGCAGCACCGGTTTATCTTCCCCTTGTTGGTATGGCCCTATCGCCTTTAAGCAGCATACCCATAATCATCGGTGTATTGCTCTTTGCCGACGGGGCCCTGGCCATGTTTTTGGCTGCTGCCCTTCTTTTGTTCTTCATTAATGTGGAAGAGGCAATGATCTTTTCCTTGGCCACCGGGCCCTTGGGGTTGGCAACTGCCCTGGCGGCCATCCCCAATATCCCCCTATGGAAAAAGATTGCTATTCCCACTGTACTCTTAACCTGTGGTATTCTTCTTTTGGCCTTTTTAGTGGGTGTGCCTGGAATACAGAGCCTTATCGGCACCTTCACTCTTTTTGGTCTCGCCTTGATCCTTGCTTTTAGTCTGTTGTATTCCCTATTATTTATGGGCCTTGCCCGGCTTAGCCACCGGCGCCTGTTGTCCTTCTTTTTTGCTCGGGATCATGATGAAGAAACACTTAAGCCCGAGGCCGAACCGGTCCAGAAATAGAAATACAATCGATATTTTAGCCTTCCTCCGGGGTTATCTCCCATAACACCCCCGATTTGGGGATGGCACTGGGGGCCATATCGGCAAACTCCCAGACCCCAAAATCTAACACATACAGTGTTTTGCCATCGGGACTGAATTTAACATCAATGGCCCTTTTGAAGCCATCCCCCAGGCGCCCGGCCCGGGCCTTATGTTTACTTTTGGCAAACCAATCGTACTTCCCGGTTTCGGGATCAACGATCATTACCCCACTGGGGAGCTGTCTCTCCAGATCCTGGGTCAGGGGCTGCCCATCGGCAAAGATGGCCACGAAAATTCCCTGCTGGGGGAATTCCTCCGGAGCATAGGCTATCTTCATGGGGGAGTAGTGGGAAGGCAAAGAAGATAAAGGGGGAGTAACCTCCGGGGGATCTTGAATTATGGGGTTGCGGTTAATGCCCCTTTCCGAGGCAAAGCGATCATCGCCCAAGGGAATAGTACCTACAAAATCCGGCCAACCGTACCAGGCACCCTCCTCCAGTTTCATAATCCAGTCTGGTGAGTTGGTAGAAGCCCTAACCCCCCGATCATCATAGCCCAGGACACTGGCATAAATATTTCCTTCCGGATCCTGGGTGAGACCGTAAGGATTACGCAGGCCATCGGCATAGATAGAGAGACTTTCATCCTCCATATCAAAGCGATGGACGGCTCCGCTGGCCGGGACCTCCCCCTTAACCTTTTCACCTGCCTCCCGGGTCTGTCCAAAGGGGGCAAAGGCCCCGGTGGTCTTTTTAGTTGTAGGATCAGTGCTTTTCAGATCCAGGGAGGTGTAGTTTTCTCCCGTAAGGGTAAAATCTCGGGAGGGGACATCGTGAAATTCCGGATGGCGGTCGGCCCAGGCATAGACAAAATTATCCGAACCGACTACCCCGGCATTAGTCGCCGTACCCTGGCCAAAATATAGGGCCCCATCGGGGCCAAACATAAGATCCCCATTTTGATGATCTCCCAGGGAGGGCAGGTTGGTAACCAGATCCCGCCTTTTTCCCGACTGCAATTCCAGTTCCGTAATCCGCCCCCGGTGGGAAACATACAAGTTGCCATCTTTATAGGTTAGGCCACCAATGGGGCCTTCAAACTTATCGGCAATTTTCGCCAACTTGCCCCCCTCCTTTACCTTGAGAATCTGGGCTACAGTGGTTTTGGGACCATAGGAAAAGCCCGATTCGGCCACATAAATTACCCCCTCCTCATCAAGGGCCAGACTGGTGGGGTAAGTTAAATCCTTAGCAATGACCTGGGCCCGATACCCGGCCGGCAGCTCCAGGTTTTCCGGGTCCGTACTCACGGCCCCGTGTAAAAGCAAGGGTGTAGCCACCATGGCCAAAAGGACTAAACTAATTCCATATCCTAGGCTCTTACTGGGACCCCCGGCACCTAACCTCTGGTAAAAAAAGGCCAAGGCCAGACCATAAATTATAAAAATAACCAATGTTGCCATATGGTCTTGGGGGCTTTTTAGGGAAGGGGGAAATCCCAACATTATGGGTACCAGGGTGAGAACCCCACCCAACCAGAAAACAACTCCCACAATGAATCCCGCCAAAACCCTGTTTATGACACTAAGCCTTCGATCCCTAATAATTAAACCATAAAGTAAACCACCAATTACCCCCAGGAGGGCCACGACTATAGTCCCATTAATGAGATCCACCCGGGTAAGAAGCAGGCCCAAGGAGGGTAACAACCATATCCCCCAAAAGGCAAAGAGTAATACAAGGCTGGCAAACAACCCGGAAATAAGGCCTCCGAAAAGAAAATTCCTGCTGGACATATTGATACTCCCCTCTGTCTTTGGTTATAGGGTTAGTTTGCCCCACACAAAAAAAATCAATCCCCGGACAAAAGAGAGAAATGCACCGGGTCCGATTATCCCGCTGCATTCACCGACAACCTTTACTTTTATCTCCATGATAGACAGGTGTTTATTCTAAACGGGAAAAGCCCCAACCATCCCACTTCCACAGGGTCAGCCGCAATTCTCGGCCATCCGCATAGGAACCTTCCAGAGCCAGTAATTCCAGCTCCCCATCACCGTTACTGTCAATTAGAGCGGCCCGGTAGTTGGGACGGGAGAGGTTGGAGGACTGCCAGAGGGGTTTGAATTTACCATCTGCTAAATTGAAGATAAACAGATGGTTTTTAATACTGTCATCCTCTTCTTCTAACCAAAGGGGTTTGTGGCGACCGAAAGAACCCGCCTTCCAGACTAGAAGGTTCAGTTCATCTAGACCGTCATTGTTGGCATCACCCAAAAAGAAGTAGTCCACCCACCAGTCTACGGGAGATTCGTAGATGAGGCGGGAATCCTCCCAGACCCGCAAACGGCCATCCTCTAGGATGTACTCCTCTATAGTGCCGTCTCCGTCCAAATCGTAATCCTTCTTCTTGACTAGTTTAGTTTTTGCCAGGGTAGATTGTGAATCCGGCCACAACTCCCCTTCTGGGCTTGGGGACAGAACCACAGTGGCAGCAACCTCCCCTGGCCCACCCTCAAGCAGGCCCAATTCCTTCAGCTCCTCCCCCGCCAGCCCCAGTAGAGGTTTTGAGTCCAGGTCTCCAGGCCCAAGCCGGCGCTGTATTCCTGCAGCCTGCCCATATTATCTTCATAACCCCGATAGTCTGTTTCACCTTCTTCAGTCAGGATAGCCAGGGCTTCTTCAGAACCCAGGGCAGCAGGAATATCCAAGGCCCGGGGCAGCATCCGCCGCTGCCCTTCCTTGTTTTCCCCCACCTCCCGGTAGAGCAAGCGCTGGAAAATAGCCGCATCCAGGGTGAAACGCTGGCCCAGGAAACGAAAACCCCTTATCTCCTGACCGCCATCTGGCTGAATTGTTTCCTCAAAGATAGGAATAGAGTTTATAAGCGGTGGCCGCAAGTTTACCGCCTTCCGCAAGAAGGCCTCCCATTTATCTTCAGCACCAGCAACTTCCTCCAGCCCCGCTCCCTCGCCGTAGATTTCCGTCAGCAGTTCCCGGTATTCATGGTAGGAAAGATCATCACTGCGGCCCACAAAAAAGGCGGTGGGCTGGTAAATTTGATCCCACTGGTGGGCATTGTCATCCTGACTTAGGGCCAGGGTCAAAAGGAGCGCCGAGCGGGTTTCATCCTCACTCTTGAAGCGGAAGGTCATGCGGCCATACCACATCATGGCCTTAAAATAGGCTTCCAGCTCTTGGCTGCTGTCGTAATGGCCCCGGGGTATGTATTGGGAGTAGTCTTCCAAAAGTGCATCCAGCACCCCCAGATCCTGTCCCCAATTCATGAGGGGGGAGGGCTGGATACCGGCCTGGGCCTCAATAAGCCTTAATTCCTCTGCCACCACATCCTGCACCACTCCCGGCACCGGGAAATCGGCATTTAAGAGCCTGCCGCCTACAGCGAAAAAGCCCATATTACGGGCAGCGGCATTTTCCCAGGGGGTGCCCTTGAGGATCTCATACTGCCTTTGGGATTCGGCCAACATGGCCTGGGTCAGATCATACAGGGCCGGGGCCAGCTTCTCCTTCTCCGTCACCCGTAAAAGATGGCTAAAAAACAAGTGGAAATTGTGGAGCATAGAATCGGTGGTAATAAAGCTGGGTACGGGTTCATAACGGTTCATCTCATAAAGGCCAAAGAATTCTCGGTAGGCATTGGGTACCACCACAAAACCGTTCCTCACCAGCAACTCTTCCGCCGCCGGGGAGAAATGAAAGGGATCTCGGTTGCTTATATTGGCCAGGCCCGGTCCCACCTGGTAGGCTGCCAAGGAGGGGGAAATATCAACCGGCACCTCCCTGTAGTGGGCAAACACCTTCTCAGCAAAGAAGGGCGGTTCCAGCAGGTCCCCTGTTTGGCCATCCTCAGCCTCCATACCATTATCTCCACCATCACTGCCACATCCCATCACAGCGGCCAAAAAAAGAAAAAAGCAGAGCAGTGGGACGCGCAAAACCTTTTTAACCCCTTCATTATAGGCATTATACATTCCCCCCTCCATATCCTTTGACTATCTAAAGGCCGTCATTGTTCCAAACGAGCTAAAGGGGCACCTTTCCTATTTATATATTCCCCCGCGCGGACCAATTTCAATAACATATATGACCAGCTCTTTATCATCCTTATAAAATATAATGCGAAAACTACCCACCCTGAGCCTATAATTTCCCTTATCGCTTTGGAGCCTCTTCACATCCCCAAATGGTAGATTATTTATTGCCCTGATAATCCTAATTTGATTATTTCTAGTAAGCCTTTTTAGATATTTATAGCATCTTTTCTCATATTTTATACTATATTTCATCTTCACCTATCCCGAGATCCTTCAACAAGGCACCCTGCTCAATAAATTCACCCTCTGCCTTTTTTTTCTCTATCCGCAAATGCTCCTCCTCTGATATATACTCGCCATCTTCTTCATTGATTTTATTCCATATATTATGTTCTTCTTTAAATTTTAAGAACTCGGCCATATCAATGACTGTCTTGATATTTTCCGGTTTTAGCTCTCTTTTTAGTGCTTCTTTTATTTTTTTTGCCAATGTCATACCCATCCCCTCCGTTCTCGCTTATTTACATTTTAATTATAGCATTAGCACCCAACAAAGGCACCTTAAAATAGAAAAATCCGCCCTTTTCTCACCCAGGCCACAGTGGAGGTAAAACCCGCAGACTCTTATGTTAGCAGTATTTATGAGATCCTAGCCTTCGCTTAAAGCAGGCGGGATAGAATGCAGGCTCTAGCAGTAATCTTGGACAGGTCCTTGTTTTAGGCGGGTCTAATTTTTATTAGACTCAAAAGCCAACGGAAAAAACGCAGCAATATGTTGGCCCGGGCCACATCCTCCGCCGCAACTAATTCTGTTTCCGCCAAGACTTGACCAGCCTGTTTTATTTGCAGCCTGCCCAGGGGATCCCCCACCTTGATGGGGGCCCTTACATCGCCAACCGCTATTACCTCCTGCTCCAGTTCCGCCATCCGTCTTCTTTCAATAGCCAGGGCCATCCTGGAGGCCGTTTTTACCGGCACGGATAATTTTCGGCCCTTGTCCACAGGCACATCCCCTATTACTTCCCCTTCTGGAATCTCATATAGTCTAAAATTAGCAAAACCATAATCCAAAAGTTCTTCCGCCGCAGTGAGTCTTTCCTTTTCGCTGGGGGTATTTAAGATAACACCGATGAGCCGCAGGCCCTCCCTTTGGGCAGTGGCCGCCAGGCAAAAACCCGCCTCCTCAGTCCAGCCGGTTTTTAAACCATCGGCTCCCTCATACCTACCGATTAAAGGGTTTCTATTGTATTGCCTGATCCCATTGTAGGTAAATTCCCTTTGGGATTCAAATTCCAGTACTCCAGGATAATTGGTCAACAGGTGGCGCGACAATACCACAATATCCATAGGGCTCATGACATGGCCCTCTGCTGGAAGGCCGGTGGCATTCTTAAAGGTGGTGTGTTGAAGGCCGAGCTGGCCAGCCCTTTCATTCATAACCCCGACAAAGGCCCCTTCACTGCCCGCCAGATGTTCCGCCACCACCACACAGGCATCATTGGCCGAGACAACAGAGATGCCGGTAATAAGATCCCTAAAGGTTACCTCCTGCCCAATCTCCAAAAACATCTGGGAACCACCCATTCGCCAAGCCGCTTCGGAAACGGTCAGGGGGGTCTCCCAGGTGACATCACCATCTTCCAGGGCCTCAAAGGCCAAGAGGAGGGTCATCAGTTTAGTAATACTGGCCGGAGGCTTGGCCTGGGCGGCATTTTTTTCATAGAGCACATTACCGGTAAAGTAATCCTGCAAAACCGCAGCCTCTGCCGCAGATTCAAAGGCAGCCTGGGCAGGAAGGCCCAGCAGTAGCACTAAAACCATAGTAAAGGCAATAATAGGCGACCACCTATTTTTTATCAACACTAGCAATGGTAGATGCTCCTTTCCCAGGCCATCTTGAGAACAACATCTATAGTATTCACTTTTACCCCTAATTTAATTGCCATCCAAGGGCACTTTTAACCTGTTTCATAATTGCCGATTTTCCCCCAATAATTCGCACCCTTTTTTACCTATTTCCCCCGGACCGCCATAGCCACTCATAAAAATCTTCCTTGACCGGAGGGTACAAGATAGCCTCTATATTTTCACGCATTTTAGGGGCAAATTTTCTTTCCTCCAGTAGGGTTTCTAAAGGTTCTTGTATTTCTTCATGGGGACACTTGCCCAGGTATTCTAGTATTTTCCTTATCCATTGTCTGGTAGTGTTATTGGAGGGAATGACATGTAACTCCTCTATCAGTAGGGGGATGACTTCTGCCCTTCGTTCAGGGGTGTCCCGGTGGGCAGCAAGTTCAAGAGCCTTTATTTTTATGTGAACATCTTCTATTCTTTCCGGAAGGGGAAGTGCCCGCAGGCAGGAAAACAAAGCCCGATCGGCATCCCTGTTCCCCAAATACATCCGGTGCCCCAACTGTTCAAGAATACTGTCCCGCTGTTCCCCATCAGCCTGAATAAAATCTTCCAGATCGAATTTAATGGGGGAATATTCCCTTATAATATCCTCGGGTTCCTTGCTCAAAAAGTCATTGAGTAATTCCTTTCTTTCTCTTTCATCTCTTTTGGCATATTCATGGAACAACTTCCCCACGAAGCTGTCATCTTCTATCTCAATTATTTCCGCTGGCTCAAACTTTTCACAGGCTTCCCTCTCCCCTAGAAACTTCCTGGTATCAATTATATCCTGGTAGGGGGCGAAGTTGAAATTTTCCAAAATATCGTCTACAAAGGGTTCCAATACATCATCACTAAGACAAATACCATATTCAGTTGCCTCATTACTGGCTGGGAAATAATAGCCACAATTGAAACAAATCCGTTCCATTTCCTCCTTGGCCATGCTGCACACCTCCCTGTTTATTGGCATATCCTTTTCCAAGGCCGAACCCAGCGGCTACAAAGGCTCAGGCACCACTTCCTCTCCAATGGATTATTCACTCCAAATTTAAATTCAACCACGGATAAGAAATACCTTTAATTTAAAATTGGAAAGGAGAAAATCCGCAGCCTTCCGAAAGCCAAGGGATTAAACAGGGGACGAGGCTCTGCTTGCTTTATAAAACAGAACTCCGTCCCCTGTTACGCATGTATAACAAAACAAATTACTTAACCCGACCGTGCATTTTGAAGTAGGATGTTTTTCCCTTTTGTGATCTTGACAAAAGAAAATTATTGTTATATTATTGTATTAGGCAATTAATACAATGACACAGGTGGTGATGTTGTGGCTTGGAATTTCGATCCTAATCGGCCTATATACCTACAGCTGGCGGAAAAGATCGAAACTTTTATCCTCTCCGGCACCTATCCCGCCGGAGCAAAGATCCCATCAGTACGGGACTTGGCCAAAGAGGCCGCGGTAAATCCCAATACCATGCAGCGGGCCTTGACCAAATTAGAAGAAGATGGATTGTTAATTACCCAACGCACCAGTGGACGCTTTGTAACCAAGGATTTGGGGAAAATTAATAAAGCCCGCCATAGACTTGTTCAGGATCAAACAGCAGAATTTATGATGAAAATGCGGCAACTGGGTATCGAAAAAGAAGAAGTGTTGGAGGCCATCAATATGCTGTCTGAGGAGATGAAAAGATGAAAGCAATTTTGGAATGCAAGGGTCTAAGCAAGGCCTTTGGTAGAAAAAGGGTTTTAAGGAACATTGATTTAGAGTTGGAAAGGGGGAAAATCATCGGCCTTTTGGGGCCCAATGCCAGTGGTAAAACTACCTTCCTAAAACTGGCCAATGATTTACTGACACCCAGTGCCGGGAAAATATATATTGATGGATTTACCCCCGGCCTGGAATCAAAAAAAATCATATCCTATTTGCCGGAAAAAACCTACCTGAACGAATGGATGCGAATAGAACAACTGGTCCAATTCTTTGCTGATTTCTATGAAGATTTCAGCGTTGAAAAAGCCTACGACATGCTTAAAAGACTGCAGGTGAATCCCCGGGATAGGCTAAAAACCTTATCCAAAGGCACCAAGGAAAAGGTACAGCTCTGTCTAGTCATGGCCCGGCAGGCAAAATTATACCTTTTGGATGAACCCATCGGTGGTGTAGACCCGGCCGCAAGGGACTTCATTTTGGAAACCATTATCAATAACTACCAGGAAGATGCAACCATTGTCATCTCCACCCATCTTATTGCCGACATAGAAAAGGTTTTAGATTATGTTATCTTCCTCAAAGAAGGGGAAATAGCCCTGACATCATCGGTGGATGAAATAAGAACTCAACATGGCAAATCGGTTGATTCACTCTTTAGGGAGGTCTTTAAATGCTAAAAAAGTTATTAAAATATGATCTTCAGGCCACTCTGCGGATATTTTTACCCCTTTATGCCATATTAATTTCCGTGGCGGTTATTAACAAGCTAATTTCTATTATTCTGCCCCTGCAAGTACAGGCGCCAAAAATAATGGCCATGATAATTTATATCACAATCATGGTAGGGATGTTTGTCATTACCTTCATTATGATGCTGCAGCGCTTTTATAAAAACCTGCTTTCCGAAGAAGGCTACCTCATGTTTACCTTACCCACCCAGCCCTGGAAACTGATCGCCAGCAAACTGCTAGTGGCCATACTCTGGACGGCCGCCAGCGCCTTGGCCGCCTATATATCCATCTTCATTATCGTTTTTCAGCGGGGCAATTTCGGGGCTTTTATTATTGCCTTAAAGGAGACTGCTACCAGCTTATATGCCTTCCTGGGCCCCTCAATGTTTTTGTTCATCATAGAAGTTTTACTGGGGGGAGTCCTTAGTCTAGCGGCGGGTATACTGCTGGTCTATGCCTCCATGGCCCTGGGACACCTTTGCAACCGCCACAGAATTTTAGCATCAGTAGGGGCCTTTATTGCCCTAAATGCCCTAACCCAGATACTTTTCTTCCAGCTAGTACGGCTTATTGCCGCTCCCTTGTCCCGGAACATGCAGGCGCTGCTTTCAAAGGCCGGTGGCTACCTTAGCACACTAAACGGTGTACAACTATTCCATGGTGTCATGTGGTTTGGCCTAGCAGCCACTGGTATCTTGGCCGCTGGCTATTTTGCCATTACAAATTATGTTTTGAGCAGGCGCTTGAATCTAGAATAGAAAGTCGAAGGATCTGCTCCTTTAGCGAAAAAAATACCCCAATTATAAATCAAACAGGGGACGGGGCTCTGCTTGCTTTATAAAACAGAACTCCGTCCCCTATTACATAGCACCTAATTTATTATTAGTAAAGGGTGGCCAACAATTCCGCAAAGTCGGCTATTACCTCTGTCTCCGTATCTCTTTCTTCCGGAATGGATGGTGCCTCTTTTTCCTTTCTCCCGTCATCCCCCTCATTTTCATCCACATCATAACCATATTTCTTCCATACCTCATACAAGGCCCGGTAGTCCCCTTCCTTAAGCTGTTCCCTTATCCTTGCCAGCAGAAGCAGCAACGGATCCTTTGTCACAGCGGAGGGAAAATCGGGGGCAAAAATATCGTCCTCCCCGTAATCACCATCATAGCCATAACCGTCATACAGGTCCCAATCCTTAAGGGCATATACCCCAAAATCAAGGCAGCAATGAATACCTACAATAACCCTTTCACCATAAATGCTAATATAAACCCCTAACTCATTTATACCCGTAAATTCATACTGCAAAATTTCCTCCTGCTGCTTGGGCGACAACGGAAAGGCCATGGCCAAAAACCACCAATCATAGCTTTCCGAATACATGACATCATAATAATCCTTCATAAGGGGCAGCCAGCCATTAGGGATATCATAACCTTCGGCATGATAAATAAAACTAACCCGGCGATCAGTGGGAACCGCCCGGCTGGACAATGATGCTACAGCAGCCCGGGCCTCTTTGCCTAGGGGTTGATCCACAGCCAAAAACTCATAAGAAGTTGAACTGTGATCCGAAGCAAAACCGGTACGAACACTAATTATTTTCAAATTAAACACCCCTTCTTATAACAGCTCCATTAGTGGATCCCGTCTATCCCCCCCGGGGAGCAGCCAGCGGGGATAATCGTGCCCCGGTTCCTCCAGCCAGGTGGAAATCTCCTCTCTAGAAACAAAGGGAGCTCCCCCCGGGGTACAACCGATCAGGTCCTGGATCTCATAGAGCTGGTAAGTATCAATTTTAATATAATATTCCCTTTCCTTTTCAACTATCACCTTCTTCGGCATCAGCCAATCGGTATTTCTCAATTCCTTGACCGCCCTCCTCCGTCCAACCCGGAAGTGTTCCATATACTTTTCTATACTGATATAGGAGTTATTTTCAAAATAGGCCCGTAAAGCTGCTTTACGGCCACTAGGCCCCAAATGCTGCACCCTAGGCAGGAGGGGTTTTCCACAACCCGGATCCTCCCCCAAGGCGTCATGGGCAAAAACCCGGCAGCCTCCACAATGTTCCCGGGCCAAACAAGTCCCACAATATGTTTCACGAAAGGAAGCCTTTTCCCGAAAAAGGCGATATTTCTTCATTTGCTTGCTGTTCCAAAGGGTGTGGCAATCTTCACTGATAATATGTCCAGCCCTAAATCTGGTATCCATAAGCTGGGAACAAGGATAAGCAAAGCCATCGGCGGCCAGGGCCAACACCCGGCTAGCGGCAACACAGCCCCGCAGGCCAGCCGCCAGGGCCCCTTGCGGTTTTAGATCCCGCTGTAGGAAACTTAGGGCACAGTCCAGCCGGAGCTCAATATGGGGGTAGATCATTTTTATCCGGGGCAATACAGCAGCAACCCTTGTATAGGCCTGGGGAGAAGAGCTTTCTGCTAGCCAGCGGTCAAGATCAGAAGGAGGTTTATAGCGTAGCAGAATGATCCGCTTAAAGCCAACTTCAACCAAGGCCCTCATAATCTGGCCAAAATGTTTCAGGACTGTATTGCAAAGAATCAAGTTGGCCCCTATCCTTAGCCCCATTGCTTCTGCGGCATCTACCACCCGCCCCAAGGATACCATCTCCCCCCGGGTATCCTCCAGAAGGCGGTCGTGTTTGATGCCGATGTGCAATGATTTCACCGCCGGAGCCAGCCGCTCAAGGAGTTTAATATCCAGGTCTGCAATTAAACCGGTGGTAATATGCACAACCAAGCCGCTGTCCTTGGCCGCCTTGACCAGGAGGGGAAGATCAGGCCGCAGCAATGGCTCCCCACCACCCAAGGCCAGTTGAAAAACCCCCCAGCGGGCCAGTTTTTCAATAACCCGCAGCGCACCGGCGGTATTAAGTTCCTTAACCCCCTGATCACTATAGCGCCGGGCATAACAATCAGGGCAGTTCTGATTACAGGCAAAGGTTATGGCCCAATGGACTGTTTCCGGCGCAGAAAGATGGTACTTTCCCGGTGAAGGCCGGGCCTTCGCTGGCTGGAATAAGCATGCTTGGTCAATAAGGCTATCCTCCGGAAAGCTATTGACCAAGCCCAAATCAACTAGCTTCTGTAAAACTGCAATAGTGTCAGCCCGCAGTTTAGATACGGATTTCTCCCCTTCCCCCTTTTTAGCCAGAACCGTTAGCAGATCATTCAAGCCCACAGCCTGTTTTTCCTTCAGATGGGAAAGCAAGGAAAATGCCCCTTTACCAAGATCCACCACCATACCATTGCCCCGGTGGAAGGCAATCCCACCCCACAACTCTTCCCGCAAACGGATCCCCTCTGCCAGATGGACCTTTACTTTCTCCACCGCTTCGTCATCTGTATAATTCATACAAACACTTCCTTCTGGCTGCCGCTTATCCCACAATTGAAACAAATCCGTTCCATTTCCTCCTTTGTCATACTGCACACCCCCCGTATGGTCGGCCAATCTCTTTTCTAAATTGAACTTAGCAGTTGCGCGGGTTCAAGCACCGTTTCCCCTCCACGGGATGATCCAATTCAAATTTAAATTCAACCATAGTTAGGAAATACCTTTAATTTAAATTGGAAGGGAGGAAAATCTGCTGCCTTTCGGAAGCCAAGGCCAAAAATTGAAACGGGGATGAAAATTGAACAAAGGGCAATTAAACCGGGGACGGAGTGCTGTTTGCTATTTAGAATAGAATTCCCTCCCCTATTTCGCGCTGTTTCGCATATTTCCAGTCTTTTGGGCAGGAAATTGATGGATTAAAGTCGAAAAGAGGATACATTGAAAAATGGTTGGGTAAAAATCCCTTAACAAAATAAGCAAATGCCTTTAAATTAAGGAGCATGTATATTTATGAGTATTACAACTGCACAAATCGCAAAGAGATTATCAATTTCACCGCAAGAGGCAATGAGGCTGCTGCAAAAATATGGGATTGAGGTGACGGATGTCAATGCAGTGCTGGACAAATCGGATTTGCAGAAAATAAGACATGCCATCCAGAAGATTAAAAAACAAGATCGTAAAAGAACAACTCCTTCTTTAGCTGAAAAGGCCCGCAAGGATTTGAGGCACTGCCTTACACACTACAAGGTTTTTATTGATACCTGCAGCCTACTAAATGATACTGCGGCTCAATTTTGGAGTAATGCTGTGCCATTGCTTGAGGAAACAGGAAATAAGATAATTATTACTACTAAGGTTGTTGAAGAACTGGAAAAACATTACCGAAACCAAAACAATCCCCCCCTAGCCAAAAAAGCGGCCACAGCATTGGAATATATCAATGTGTTACTGAAAAGCCAATTAGTTGTCATCCAAGGGGAACAAAGCGATGTTTTTGCTGATAATGTTTTTCAGGTAGTTTTCACTAAATTTAGAATGACGGAGAGACTGCTGCTTATTACCCAAGACCAGGATCTGGCTACAGATATTCTAAACCTCAACAATAATAAATCGGTTAGAGCCAATAGGGTATATGTAAAAAGGATCAATCAATTTGGTTACCTTAGCTATTTTTCCCTTAAAAAGAGAAAAGCCGAACTAGCACCTAGACTTCGGGCGGAGGAAAAGTTTTCTTTAAGTAAGAATTTAACAACCATACCCGCCGAGCTACTCATAACTGCCAAGATTCCCACTGAAGGCGAGGTGGTATATGCTCGACACGAAACCCAAGAGGGCCCAGTCCAATTGCTGGAGGAAATGGCTTCCGGTGGTGAAGGAAGAATATTTACAACTAATACCCCCTACCTGGCCAAGATTTATAAAGAAGGGAAGTTAAGCCAAAGGAAATACGAAAAAATAAAATTGATGCTGAGCAAGAAAATTAACTGTACGGGTATTTGCTATCCTCAGGCCTGTTTATATAATAAAGACAAGCAGTTTGTTGGATATTTGATGCCCCGGGCCCAGGGAAAGGAACTACAAAAATGCCTTTTTATCAAGCCCCTGCTCTTCAAAAACTTCCCCCATTGGAAAAAACGGGATACAGTAGAGCTCTGTATAACCATTCTGGAAAAAATAAAGTATTTACATAGCCGCAACATTATCATTGGAGATATAAACCCGGCCAATATCCTCCTAGTTTCCCCAACCGAAGTTTATTTTGTTGATACAGACAGTTATCAAATTGAAGGTTTCCCCTGCCCCGTCGGTACAATAAATTACACCGCTCCCGAAATACAAAGAAAGACCTTTGCCACTTTTTTAAGATCATACGGCAATGAGTATTTCGCCGTAGCCACCCTGCTCTTTATGATCATGCTGCCGGGAAAACCACCCTATTCCCAGCAAGGTGGGGAAAACCCCATTGATAATATAATCAAAATGGACTTCTCATACCCCCTGGGGGATCTCTCCAATAAAAAAACCCCCGACGGCCCCTGGCGGTTTATCTGGAGCCATTTACCCTTTGACATTAAGAGTGGATTCTATCACACATTCCGAAGGGGTGGTGATTATAGCACAGAAAATAATCGGCTAAATGTCGAGAAATGGCTGAACATGTTCCAGTACTACTTACAATTGCTTGATAGCGGCAAGTACGGTATGCGGGACAAAATGTCGGAAGACCTGTTTCCGACCCGGTACCAGAGACATCCCGATGTCACCTATGCTCGCTGCAAGTTATGTGGAAAAGAGGTCCCCGCAAATACATGCCGGGAAGGCATCTGCCCCGATTGTCTAAATACTGGAGAGGTCCATCATTGTAGGCGCTGTGGCAAAGAAATACTTTTTACCAATTACCAAAAATATATTAGAAGGGTAAAACCCCACAGCCTATGCCCGGAATGTTATTCCCATGGCAAAAAAGTCTATGCCAGGGTAAGATGCATAAACTGTGGGAGGTATTTTCAAATTACCAATAGTGAGTATGAATATTTTCGTTCCAAAAATTTACACCTTCCCAAACGATGTAAACAATGCCGCAAGCTCGCCAACAGGACATATTCACCACCCAGAAGAACATATCCCACACCGACCAGGAGAACACCAACAGGGCCTGGCAAAGGTTCCTTGTGCTTTCTTACCACAGCCATATGTAACTACTTGCAAAAAGAAGACAATTGTTATGAGCTGACAATCCTAAGAAAATTTAGGGATGACTGGCTGCAAAAACAGCCAGGGGGACATCGCTTAATCACAGAATACTATTTTATAGCACCGGATATCGTATGTACATTGGCAGCTTCTCCGTCAAAAGACAAGATCTATAATAGGCTCTGGCGAAGGTACATCAAACCCTGTGTGGCCTATATTGAAACCGGAGAATTCACTGCCTGTAAGAAAAAGTATATGGCCATGGTTAGATATCTAGAGAGGGTTTTGCCAATAAAAGAAAGGTGGAATAAATATGCAAGATAACTTGTTAGTAAGGCTGGAGGATTTAGTCAATAACCCAACTCCCCGAGTACCTGTTTGCCTATGCTTAGATACCAGTGGCTCTATGCAGGGTAAGCCCATTGATGAACTCAATGAAGGGGTCAAGATGTTTTATAAGGCCATCCGTGAGGATGAAACCGCAATGTATTCGGCGGAAATTAGCATTGTCACTTTTGGCGGGACTGCAGAACTAATCGCAGATTTTGCCAACATTGATAGGCAGTCTGAACCAACTCTAACGGCCAGTGGCACAACTCCCATGGGGGAAGCAGTAAACATGGCTCTAGACTGTTTGGAAAAAAGAAAGGAAGAATATAAGGATAAGGGCGTGGATTATTACCAACCATGGCTGGTACTGATGACTGACGGTGCACCCTACGGCGGTTCCGCCGATGAAGTTACCCGTGCCATTTCCAGAACAGTTGAAATGGCCCAAAACAAAAAACTAACCGTGTTTCCCATTGGAATTGGTAGTGGTGCAGACATGAAGGTATTAGAACAATTCTCCCCCCAAAGGGAACCCCTCAGGCTGCAGGGTCTTAAATTCCGGGAGCTCTTCGCTTGGCTAAGTGAGAGTATTTCAAGAACATCCCAATCGACACCCGGTGAAAGGGTTGAACTGAATGTGGAGGGTATTAAGGGTTGGGCCGAGATATAAAGGCAAAGTAACTACTCGGCTGCACCTACAAACCCTGTCTTGTCGGCTTTCCCGATACATCCCAAAACATCTTGCTTGTCACCCCGCCCGTCCAGAGCCCAGCGGAGGGAGGCCAGTGGCCCAAGGATCTCTGCAGTCTAATGCCTAGGATCCTTCGCTTGGCTTAGGATGACACTATGAGTTGCTGCTGAATAGTTGCAAGACAAAAATTCTTTCTAAAGGGATATAAATAATTCCCCGGCTCAAAAACTAGATGGGATTGATGAATATGTGGAAATCAATTAATTATGAGGTGTGTGGGAGAAGTCATAGCCAATCTTCCACCCCCTGCCAAGACAAAACCAAAGCCTGCACTATCAACGCTGTTAAAATAATTGCCTTGGCCGATGGCGCCGGCTCACAGCCGCTATCCCATTTTGGTGCAGCAGTTGTCACCGATTCAATATGCCAATATTTAGCCCAACATTTCGACCGGCTGCTGGGGGACCCCGATGGAAAACAAGCCAAAAAAGATATTTTAGCCCACTTGCTGGGCCGACTCAGGGTTAAAAGTGAGAAGCTTTCCTGTAATATCCGGGAATTAGCCTCTACCTTATTGGCGGTAGCAGTAAAGGGGAATATGTTCCTTATGCTCCATATTGGCGATGGAGTTATCGGCTGCCTAAAAAATAAGGAACTTAAGGTTGTATCGGACCCGGAAAATGGAGAATTCGCCAACACTACCAGCTTTGTTACTTCAAGGGAAGCCATCTATGTAATGAAGCTTTTTAAGGGGTCAACAACCGATATAGCCGGTTTTGTCCTGATGTCAGATGGAACAGCCGAAAGTCTATATCATAAAAAGCATAATAAATTTGCCCATGTTTTATTTAAGCTAATGCATAGAACAGCGATTCTAGATTCTGATAAAATGTATGAATTCATTAAAGAAAGTTTTGACCGGGTTCTGGTTTTAAATACCCAGGATGATTGCAGTATCGCGTTGCTGTGCCGCCAGAAGGGGCCCTTGTGTAAATATGCCGATATGACCCTGGGGCAAAAATGTGACTTGTTAAATATCACAGCCTACGACCGGGCTGCCAAAAGAAGGGTAAAACGTTTTGATGATATTATGTACTATTTGGAAGAGGGGAAAACATTAAAGCAATTGTCTAAACTATTGTACCTAAAGGAGAAATATACCCGCCGTCATTTAAAACGGCTCGAAGGGCTTGGCCTGGTATCAAGGAAGGGAAAAACCTATTCTAAAATCGTAACTGCTTAACAGCCACCTTTAGTTAGTGTCATCCTGAGCGAAACGAAGGATGGCACTATGAGTTGTTGCTCAATAGTTACTATATAAGTTAAAAGCCAAAAGCGAGGTGCAGGGACTTGTATACTTGGGAAAATGTAACCG
>JAAYTH010000045.1 GCA_012523785.1 Bacillota bacterium
AAACGTCTTGGGGAAGCAGAAAATGTGGTGCAAAGACTAGAAGAAATAGTATCTGCGGAAATTAAGGAAGAAATGCCTCCGGTTGGGGATATAAGCACCAGGCAACCAGTACAAAAGAAAACCGATTGGCGGGAGCTATTTCAGGGCATCTATCTCCGGAGGACCTTAACTGTTTGGGTGATTTGGTTTAGTGCCTACTTTGTAACCTATGGTCTAACCACCTGGCTGCCGAGTCTTTATTCCAGTGTGTTTGAATTGCCCTTGGAACAATCCCTTAAATTTGGCCTTATTACAAATGCCGCTGGCTTATTAGGTTCATTTGTCAGTGCCTTGGTAATTGATCGCATTGGCCGGAAGGCCTGGTTTACAGGAGCCTTCCTGGGGGGTGCAATATTTTTACTCCTTTTATGGAATACTGGCACAGCTAATCCCTATAGTGTTTTGATATATGTCTCCCTCAGCTATATGTTCATAGCCTCTATATCCTTAGCCCTGTATCTTTACAGTCCGGAAATATATCCGACCCGCATCAGGGCACTGGGAAGCAGTGTGGGCAGTGCCTGGCTGCGTATTGCCTCGACTATTGGCCCCTATGTTGTGGGTGTTATCGTTGCCCAACATTCCCTTGGCCTGGCCTTTGCCATGTTTGGTATTGTATCCCTCTTGGGTGCTGTAATAACGGGGATTTTTGCCATTGAGACTAAGGGAAGGGTTTTGGAAGAGATATCGCCCTAATGGATGTACCTGGTAACTATACACCTATGATTTGCAAATATCGTCGACCAGTAATAAAAAAGAACAGGGGGGAAGTTGAAATGACGGTCAGAGATTCCTCCCAGGAGAAAGCCGCGGGGGGAAAAAGCGCAGAGGATTTGCTACTGGAAAATGAATGGGCAAAGGTGGAAGAGTTTGTCCGCCTGCTGGGTCGGCCAGATCCCTTATTCCCGGTGGAAAAGGATAAAACCGCCCTCATGATCATGGATATGCAGGTGGGCTTTATGGCGGAAGATGCCCCCTTGGGATATCCAGCTGCGAGGAGTGTCGTCGACAATATCAACAGGCTATCAAAGGCCTGCAGAGGAATTGGCATACCGGTTATCTGGGTATTCTGGGAAGTAAATACCATGGATGACTGGGGGCTTGTTACAGCCTTTTATCCGCCGGCTCCCGATGGTAGTTCGGCCCTGTCCACCATAATGGCCGATGCGGCCGGTGCCAGGATATGGCCGGAATTGGTCATGGATGAGGATAAAGATTACCAGGTGGGGAAATGCCGCTACAGTGCCTTTATAAAAGGTGCCTCTGAAGCTGAAAAACTTCTGCATAGTCTGGCTAGGGATCATATTGTGATGACAGGGATTGATTCCAGTGTTTGTGTAGGGGCAAGTGCCATGGATGCCATGGCCCTTGATTTTAAGGTGACGGTTGTCAGTGATGCCACTACTACTAAGAATAACATTTACCATCAGGTCTTTTTGATGGAGCTCAAGAAGAGTTTTGCCGATGTGCAAACAACGGAGGCCATACTTAAGATGATAAAGGATCTTAGGTGATTTAACCCTGGTGGGTGGTTTTATTAAACAACTTGGAATAGGCTAAAAACCCCGGGCATAGCCATTTTCTTGGATGCCGGGGTTTTTCTTGTCATTTTGTAACCAGTCGGCTGCACCCACAAACCGTATGTTGTCGGCTTTCCCCATACATGACCAAACATCTTAGTTGTCATCCTGGGGGCAGTGCCCCCAGGATCTTAATGGTCTAGTGCCCAAGATCCTCTGCTTTGCTCCCCCCCGCTTTGCTTTGGACAGGAGGGCTGACATCACTGGGCCTGGTCGCATAGTAATTATAACTGGCCTCGGGCAGCCCGGCAGGAATTATTTTAGCTTGTCAGGGAGGGGTGATTTGTTATAATATAGCGAGAGGAGATTAGCCCAACTAAAAACGCTGGACAAGTTTGGATACAAGTTCCGCATTACCTGGAGGAGGAATACTTAATTGGAAGAAAATAAGCTGGGGGTAATGCCTATTGGTCAGCTTTTGATCAATATGTCATTACCCATCATGATATCAATGTTGGTACAAGCCCTTTATAATATAGTAGATAGTATATTCGTAGCCCAGATTAATGAAAACGCCCTAACGGCGGTTTCTTTAGCTTTTCCCGTGCAAAATCTGATGATTTCCATCGCCGTGGGTACCGGTGTGGGGTCCAATGCTCTTCTTTCCAGGACCCTAGGGGAAGGCAATTATAAGAAGGCCAATGATGTGGCCACCAATAGTATTTTTTTAGGCCTCCTCAGCTTCGCGGTATTTTTCATCCTGGGCCTCATTTTTTCCCGCTGCTACTATGTTTCCCAAACTGGGGATGCACAGATTATTGCCTATGGTGTTTCTTACTTAACTATTGTTTGCATAGGATCCATTGGCAAGTTTACACAGATTGTTTTTGAACGCTTGCTGCAGGCCACGGGAAAGACTTTTTACACCATGATTACCCAGGGGACCGGTGCCATAATTAATATTATCCTAGACCCGATATTAATATTTGGCCTCTTCGGCCTGCCGAAAATGGGAGTGGCCGGGGCGGCCATAGCAACGGTTATTGGGCAGGTGGTGGCTGCCATCCTGGCTATTTTCTTTAATTTTAAGGTAAACAAGGAACTTAACCTAAATATACGAAGTTTTCGGCCCCATAGGGGTATTATTGGGGAAATCTATAAGGTGGGTGTTCCCTCTATTGTCATGAGGTCCATTACTTCGGTTACCACCTATGGCATAAATAATATTTTAATCAACTTTACTACCACGGCCACGGCTGTTTTTGGGGTATATTATAAGCTGCAGAGCTTTGTCCTCATGCCCATCTTTGGCCTTAACAATGGCATGGTTCCTATTATTGCCTATAATTATGGTGCCAAGGATGGGAAGCGGGTTACTGAGACTATTAGGTTGAGTATTATCTATGCCTTTGGTATTATGATCTTGGGGATAGTGCTAATGCAAGTATTTCCGGGGAAAGCCCTGGCCCTTTTTAATGCTTCGGAGGATATGCTGGCCATCGGTATTCCAGCTCTACGTATCATCAGCCTTAATTTTGTTTTTGCGGGTTTTTGTATAGTAGCCAGTTCAGTCTATCAGGCCTTTGGCAATGGTTTATTGAGTTTGATTACTGCTGTTTCTAGACAACTATTGGTATTACTGCCTG
>JAAYTH010000006.1 GCA_012523785.1 Bacillota bacterium
TCCAACCACAATTGTTCAAGGATTACACCCACCCAGGGGCCAGGCTTTAATTCCAGATAATCAATAATATCCGAACCATCGACAGCCAACTGGGCCGGAGAAAGGGGAAAATCTTCTTTGGCTAATCGCCCCAATTTTTGCAGGCGTTTTTGGATTTCGGTCCCCTCTCCCCTGGACCACCCCCCGGCCTCTTTTAGAGAATTTACCAGCAACCCCAAGTCTGTTAGCTTTTCCCGGCCCAGGCTGCTGAGGAAATAGCGTAGGGAAGCAGGGTCTGCGGGGTTTTTACTGATGGTGTCCAAATGCTTAATAAGATGCCCCACCTGTCGGCTAAAATCCTTGCCATAATGTAAACCCTTGAGCAAAGAAGCCACATCGGTCAAGCCCACTAACAGCCCCGCCAGGCGCAGGTGCAGCACCGGTGGTAGGAGGCCAGCGGCCCTAAAGACAACGGTGAGGGGATAGCTATTCTGGCTATATAAAGGTGGGAATATTAGCCCCAGGAGGCCACTTTCATCAAGCTTTGCCAGGGAGGAGGCAACTGATCCTTGTAGTAATATTTTATCCAATTCCGGCCGTATCCGCTCCGATGCCAGGCGCCCCAGGCCAGTGTGAAGGGAACATAGGGCCTGCCATGTTTCCGGCTCTATTTCCAACCCCAGCTGGCCAACAAAGCGAATGGCCCGCAGCATCCGCAGGGCATCCTCTCGAAAACGCACCCGGGGGTCACCCACAGCCCGCAGGATACCCGCCTGCAGATCCTCTAGCCCACCGGTGGGATCTATAAGCTCGTCTTGCCGGGGATCATAGGCCATGGCGTTGATGGTAAAATCCCGCCGCCGGAGGTCCTGTCCTATATCCCCGCCAAAAAATACCCGGCTGGGATGGCGCCCATTCCGATATATTCCGTCACGGCGCAGGGTGGTAACCTCAACTTCATCATCACCGCAGATAACAGTTACGGTGCCATAGGCTATCCCGGTGGGCAGGGTCCGGGGAAATATCTCCTGCACCAGGCTGGGAAGGGCAGTTGTCGCCACATCCCAATCTTGAGGCACTACACCCCGAAGCAGGTCCCGGACACAGCCCCCCACCAAATAAGCCCGGTGGCCATTTTTTTCAAGACGGTCAATAATCTTTAACACCGGGGCTGGAACCTGCCGATACATAGTATCCACCTCCTACCGCTAGGATTTCTCCACCGCTGGGATTATCCCTTCTTCCAAAAAAAACACCCCGGAGGGCCCGGGGTGTGGCTAGTAGAGCATTCGGTTCCATCTGTTTTAACTACTTTAAACAAAATATCAGGCAGAGGCAGCGGTTTACTTCCAGATCCTGGGGTTGAATGCCCGAGGCATCGGTAAGGGTTCTTTCTTCCCACAATTCATAGGGAGGAGAAACACTCTGGTCGATGCTGAGTAATCTACCTAGCCGGCGATCAAGTACAGTAGCCAGAGACCGGGCCTGGGCCAGGCCATCTTTAAGGGCTGCCGCCAGGGCCTCCTGTTTCAGCCCCCGGGGGGCAAAGTAGCGTATCCCTTCTAACCGGTTGGCCCCGGCTGCTAGGCCAGTTTCAATTACCTCCGGCACTAATAGGGTATCAGTAACATGAACACTAATAGTGCTATTCACCCGGTACCCTATGATCTCCGGTTCCTGGAAGGTATCATCCCCATAGGTATATTCGGGCCAGACATTAAAATACAAGGTGGTGATATTCTCCGGGACTATCCCCTTTCCCTGGAGATGCCCGGCGATTTTGTCCAGCAGCAGTTGGTGTTGTTTTAGGGCTGTCCCGGCCCGGGGGGCAAAGCTAGTTAAACCAAGGGATACCTGGGCCTCCTCCGCCGTACCCCGGGAACTACCGAAACCGAAAACTGTGATGGTGTCAGCCCCCTCCTCCTGCCCCAGGTATAGTTTCTCCGGGGCAAAGGCCACTGTATCTTCGCTGGGGCTAGTATTGGCCGAACCGGCAAAGACCGGGGTGGAAAGGGTCACCAGGAAACCTAGGAAAATAATCACTCCCAGGACCTGCTTCATCTTTTTCAATTGTTATCACCTCCTCTGTGTCCAGCTTGGGCCGCCGGAAGGCCCTGCCAATCCCCGCGGGGTAAAAGATGGCATCCCGAGGTTCTCAAACCATCCCGGGATGCCGGTCCAGCTTGGCTTTCCGAGGCACTTCGTTTCCAGTATACACACAAAGGGGGAATTTTATACCTGCACCGGGGGGATATTCTCTAAAAAATTAACTAGTATATCCTCCATGGCCGCCTTGCTTTCTGCCCTGCTCACCTGGGCCCTGGCCCACGCCGATCGGGGGAGCCCCTTGAGATACCAGGCGGCAAATTTACGCATTTCCACCACTCCCCGGGCCTCCCCTTTATGGGCACAGAGGAGATTCAAATGCCGCCGGGCCATCCCGATCCTTTCCTCGGGAGGGGGAGGGGGAGGCGGCGGGATTCCAGCCAGCTGGGCAATGGTGCGGGAAATAAGCCAGGGGTTACCCAGGGTACCCCGGGCCAACATCACCCCATCACAGCCCGTTTCGGCCATCATGCGGGCAGCATCAGCAGGTTCCCACAGGTCACCACTTCCCACAACGGGTACAGAAACGGCTTCCTTCACCTGCCTAATTAGGTCCCAATCGGCCCGCCCTCCGTACATCTGCTTCCTAGTGCGGCCGTGGATAGTAACGGCCTGGGCACCGGCGGCTACCAGGCGGCGGGCTAGGGAAAGGGCAGTAATTGCCCCCTCATCCCAGCCACTACGAATTTTGACCGTCACCGGTAAAGATACAGCCCCAGTGACAGCTGCCACCAACCGGGCCGCCCGGTCGGGATCCTTGAGGAGGGCAGCCCCGGCACCGCTTTTTACCACCTTTTCCACTGGGCAGCCCATATTTAGATCTATGATATCCACCGGATAGTGGGCCACAATTTGGGCCGCCTGTCCCATGACGGCGGGATCAGAACCCACAAGCTGTACCGCCACCGGCCGCCCTTCCCCCTTGGTCGGCAACATATTCAGACTGCGCCTGTTCCCATAAAGGAGGCCCTGGGCACTGATCATTTCAGTATATACCAAACTAGAGCCCTGCTCCCGGGCCAAGAGGCGGTAGGTTCTATCGGTAATGCCCGCCATGGGGGCCAGCAGCACCCGGTTGGCCAAGGGCACAGTACCAATCCTGAGGACCATGACCTCCCCCCCTTCTATAGTAACCAAAAAAATAGCCTAAAAAAAGGCCCCCCCAGGGATAATCCCCAGAAGGGGGCCCAATTATTATTCCCCCTCACGGTTGCGCAGGTAGATCAGGCGCAGCCCTTCTAATACCAGCATGTCGTCAACGGTATCTATGGTCTTGCTCTCAACTGCAATCTGGTTCGCCAATCCCCCGGTGGCCACCACCTTCTTCACCCCCGGCAGCTCCTCCTTCATGCGCCGGACAATGGCATCCACCTGACCGGCAAAACCAAAGATAATCCCGGCCTGCATACTGGCCACTGTATTGCGGCCAATAACCCGGGGGGGAGTAACCAGCTCAATCCGGGGTAGCTTGGCAGCATAGCGGAAAAGGGCCTCGGTGGCGGAACCTATCCCGGGGGCAATGGCCCCTCCCAGATATTCACCGACGGCGCTGACGGCGCAAAAAGTGGTGGCAGTGCCAAAATCCACCACGATTACCGGGCCGCCGTAACGGCTGTAAGCACCCACAGCATTGGCAACCCTATCAGCCCCCACCTCCCGGGGATTTTCATACTTTATATCCATCCCGGTCCTAATACCGGGGCCCAAAATCAGCGGCTCCTGCTGAAAATACTTGCGGGCCAATTTTTCCAAAACCGGCAGTAGGGGGGGGACTACCGAGGCCGCCACAACTGCCTCCACCTGGTCGGCCCGCAAATTACCCGTCGCCAGTAGATTCAAAAGAATAATCCCATATTCATCTTCTGTTTTTCGAGGATCAGTAGCAATGCGCCAACTGACCACCAGCTCCTTTCCCCGAAAAACACCAGCCACCAGGTGGGTATTGCCAACATCCAATGCTAGGATCACCGCTTCTAACCTCCATCCCTTCACTAGTTGATTTCCGTCCTAAAATAGAGAAGTTTAGAATATAGCCCCCTTTCCCCGTTAGGGAGCAAAATTATAATAGCGCCTTATGATCCGCACCAGCAGGTAGGCCAATACCGCCGCCACCACAACCTCCGGTAAACCATGGAGTACAGCCACTCCCAAGGCGGCTTCCCAGGGTAAATAACCCTTGAGGACGGCCAGCCCCAGAACCCCAGCCGTATTACAGATGGTCCCGGCGACGGCGGCCAAGCTGGCTTTGTGGGTGATTTTAAAGACATAGGCAGAAAGGATACCGATAAGGATGCGGGGAAGGATAGCAATAACAGGATCCAAAAGAAAAGGCACCCCGGCGGTGGAAATGCTGTAGAGTCCGAAGATAAACCCCACCATGGCACCCACCAAGGGGCCCTCCAAAACACCCGCCAAGATAACGGGCACATGCATTATAGTGGCCCGACCAGCCGGGGTCGGTACCGGAATAAGACCTAATCCACTCATTCCCAAAACAATAGTCACGGCCGCCAACAAACCAGCAACTACCAACTGACGAGTCTTTAACATTGTTTGTGCCACCTCCGTTCCAGTTCCCTAGGGGATACTGGTCTGTGGTTAAAAAATATCCTTTTTCTAGTTTCCCTATCCAACCTTACCCCCGGTCCGGTGCCATGGTCATGTTACCGGCCTTTTGCACTTTTATTATACGGCAATTGGTGGGTTGAAAACAAGGAAAGCATACTAAAATCGCAGAAAAACACCTTCCTCACCGTAGGCTCACATCACCGGCCAAAACCCGGCGCATCCCCCCCTTCCCCTCCTGCTCTTGCACCAGGAGGGCACCATATTCATCCACATTTACCGCCCTCCCGGTGAAGGATCTCTCCGGAGCAATGATCCGCACCTTCTTTCCCAGGACCAGATCCAGCTCCAACCAGCGCCGTCGCAAAGGGGCAAACCCCTCCTGGGAAAGGGCAGTATATTCCCTTTCCAAAGAATAGAGAAGCCGCTGCAGGAGGAGGACCCGGGCGATGGGGTGCCCCTTTTCCTGCAGGAGGGAGGTGACCCTAGCCCGCAGGGAAGGGGAAAAGCTATCCAGCCTAGTATTGACATTTACCCCAATCCCCATGGCAACAAAGTTGATCCCATCCACCTCAGCACTGAGTTCCGTCAAGATGCCGGCCACCTTTCGGTCGCCGATGTAAATATCATTGGGCCATTTGATGCCCGCCGGCAAATCATATTCCCTCCGCAGAGTTTCCGCCACCGCCACCGCCGCCATAAAGGTCAATTGGGGGGCATGGGTGGGCTGCAGGGCCGGACGTAAAATAAAGGAAAAGAGCACACCTTCCCCCCGGGGTGAATACCAGGTGCGGCCCCGCCGCCCCCTTCCCTCCTTCTGTTCCTCCGTCACCACCAGGGTACCCTCTGCAGCCCCTTGGCGGGCCAGTTCTTTGGCCAGTATATTAGTAGAAGACAAGGTGTCATGGTAATGGATTTGGTGGCCCAGCCAGCGGGTCCCCAAACCCCACCGGATTTCCGCCGGGAGGAGAAGATCCGGGATCTTGTTCAGGCGATAGCCGCGGCGGGCCTGGGATATAATATCATAGCCCTCCTCCCGCAGGGATTGGACAGCCTTCCACACCGCCGTCCGGGATACCCCCAGAAGATTACTGAGCCCTTCACCGGAAAGATATTCCTCCGATGTTTCCCGCAGGGCCCTTAAGGTCTTTTCCTTCACCCCTGCCACCGTCTACTTCACCTCAACCCCCAGGACATTTTCCATCTGCGCCAAGGCAAAGTCATGGGCCTCTTCGTCAAAGGAGGCCACTGCGTCCTTGAGTACAGTCACATCGTAGGTGCGCATCCGGGCATCACAGGCCGTGTAGAGCACACAGATGTTGGTGCAAACCCCCACCAAAAGCAGTTCCACAATCCCCATCTCCCGCAGGCAAAGATCCAGCTGGGTGGCGAAAAAGGCACTGTAACGCCGTTTAAAAATTACAAGCTCGCCTTCCACCGGGGCTAGGGCCTCTACTATTTCCGCCCCCGGAGTACCTTGTACACAGTGGGGGGGGAACATTTCAAATTCTGGATCCTCGGCCCTATGGTGGTCACAGATGTAAATAACCGGTTCCCCGGCCTCCCGAAATTCCTTGATCTGCTGGGCAATCAGGGGAACGATCGCCTCCCCGGCCGGGCCCACCGAAAGGCTACCCTCGGGAAGAATAAAATCATTGAGCATGTCTATTACCAAAAGGGCTCTCTTAGTCATCCCTTCCTCCTCCTTTCCCCCCTATTATTCGTCCCAATGGGAGAAAACTCCTCCCCATCCGGGGCAAAAAAAAGCCAGTCCCGGGGGGACTAGCTCAATCCTTCTTGTGGTTTACGAATAAGGGGCCTACTCTTCCTGCGGGCCTTGGTTTCCTTTGGTTCTTTATCCGGGATAGCAGCCGTTTCATCCTCCGCCTTGGCCCCGGCCTCCAGGGCCCCCACATCCATGGTTGTCAGCAACTGTTTTAATTCCTCCGCCTCCAGGGTCTCCCGCTCCAAAAGGGTCTGGGCCAAGAGTTCCAACTTATCCATATTTTCCTTCAGGAGACTGGTGGCCTGCGCATAACAGTCATCAATAATGCTGCGCACTTCCTGGTCGATGGCCGAAGCCACCTCTTCACTATAGTTCCTATCCCGGGCTATATCCCGGCCCAAGAAAACCTGTTCCTGCTTATGGCCAAAGGTCAGGGGGCCTAATTTATCACTCATACCATACTCCATAATCATCTTTCTGACCATGGCCGTCGCCCGTTCCAAATCATTCTGGGCTCCGGTGCTGATTTCATCTAAAACCAACTCTTCTGCCACCCGGCCGCCCAAAATCTGGACGATACGGTCCAAAAGTTCGGTACGGGTCATATAATAGCGGTCCTCCTTGGGAAGGCTCAGGGTGTAGCCACCGGCCCGCCCCCGGGGGATGATGGAAACCTTATGCACCGGATCGGTATGGGGTAGGATATGGCCCAAAACAGCATGGCCCGCCTCGTGATAAGCCACCAGGCGCCTTTCCCTTTCACTGATGACCCGGCTCTTGCGTTCCGGCCCGGCAATGATCCGGTCGATGGCCTCCTCCATTTCCACCATACTGATACTAGTCCTATTCTTGCGGGCACTCAGGAGGGCCGCCTCATTGACCATGTTGGCCAGATCAGCCCCGGTGAATCCCGGCGTACGCCGGGCCAAGACACCCAGATCAATGGTTTCATCCAGGGGCTTATTCCTGACATGCACCTTTAGGATGGCCTCCCTCCCCACCACATCGGGTTGATCAATGATAACCTGGCGATCAAAACGTCCCGGCCGCAGGAGGGCCGGATCCAAGACATCGGGACGGTTGGTGGCCGCCAGGATGATAACGCCTTCGTTGACACCAAAGCCATCCATCTCCACCAGGAGCTGGTTCAAAGTCTGTTCTCTTTCATCGTGGCCACCACCCAGGCCAGCCCCCCGCTGCCGCCCCACGGCATCAATTTCATCGATAAAGACCAGGCAGGGTGTATTCTTTTTAGCCTGCTCGAATAGATCCCGCACCCGGGAGGCACCGACACCGACAAACATTTCCACAAAATCAGAGCCACTGATGGTAAAGAAGGGCACATCGGCTTCCCCGGCCACAGCCCGGGCCAGCAGGGTTTTACCAGTACCCGGCAGGCCCACCAGGAGGATACCCTTGGGAATCCTGGCCCCCAGTTCGGTAAATTTCCGCGGCTCCTGCAGAAATTGAACTACTTCTTGTAGTTCTTCCTTAGCCTCCTCGGCCCCGGCCACATCGGCAAAGGTGACTTTGCTTTTGTTCTCCGCCGAATACAGCCGGGCCTTACTCTTGCCAAAGGACATGACCCGGTTCCCCCCACCCTGGGTCTGCTGCATAATAAAGATCCAGACCCCGATCAAGAGGATGATGGGAAAGAGGGTAGAAAGTAGAGTAGTCCACCAGGGTGGCGATGGTGGCGGTTCCCCGGTATAGGTCACACCAGCCTCTTCCAGCCGTTCTACTAGTTGACCATCATTGGGATTGTAGCTGGAAAACAAATCGCCATTCTTATATTCACCCTCGATGGCACCATCTACAATAGAAACCTTCTCTACCTTTCCCGCTTCCAAGTGGCGCAGGAAGGTGGAGTAAGGAATCTCTTCCACCTGGGCGGGCTCATTGGCAAAGTAGTTTATCACGGAGAGGGCTACAATTATGAGCAGTAAATAAAAACTTATATTGCGAAAAGCCCTATTCAAAAAAAGTCCTCCTCTCATTAAAGGGCAAACAACAAAGGTAATATCCAATTCCCCATATTCACCGGAGACCACTTAATTGTAGCATATTTCAACATGTATGACAATGACGGCATTTGGAAATTTGGGGCAACTATTTGAAGATCTCATCCTTTAAAACACCTATGTAGGGTAAGTTGCGGTACTTTTGGGCAAAATCCAGCCCATATCCCACTACAAACCGATCGGGGATGGCAAAACCACAGTATTTGACTGGCACCTCCACCTCCCGGCGTTCCGGTTTATCCAGGAGGGTGCAGATCTCCAGGCTGGCCGGCCGGCGGGAAGAAAGGTTGTTGTACAAGTAATGGAGGGTGAGGCCAGAATCAATTATATCTTCGACAATAATAATGTCCTTGCCTTCGATGCTTTCCTCCAGGTCCTTAAGGATGCGAACGACACCGGAGGTTTTGGTCGAGGCTCCATAGCTGGAAACAGCCATAAAATCAAAGGAAACCGGGATGGCCATATAGCGGGATAGGTCGGCCATAAAGACCACCGCACCCTTTAAAACCCCTATCAGGTGAGGCTCCCGGCCGGCATAATCCCGGGATATTTCCTCCCCCAGTTCCCGCACCCGCCCCTGCAGCTCCTTGGATTCAATAAGTATCTCCTTAATATCCTTCCACATTATTCTCTATTATCTCCCTTCCCCTATCTACTTCAATTTCCAAAACCTGTTTTGTTGTACCCTTTATTGTAAACCTCCCATCCTGGCGCCATCCCACCACCCATATTATTATATCATCCCCGGAGCTAATAAGGGGAATTTCATCCCTCTGGGCCCGGGGTACCTTTTCATCTATGAAAAAATCCTTTAGTTTTTTCGACCCCCCCAAACCCGTAGGATAAAAACGATCTCCGGGGCGGCGGGTACGTACAGTAAGGGGTAGGGATAAAAGATCATAGTCAAAGAAGGCCCTCCAGCGGCTGGGGGATGGTTGGGGATAAAAATCCCGGCGGGCTATTACCCGGGCCCTGAGCACCATTCCCGTCGCTAGGGTAACCACCCCCGGCACCGGTAAGGGACAGCAAAAAGATGTGGGGGTAACCCGACCCGGTCCCTCTTCCTGGATAATCACCTCTTCATAGGTCCTTTTCATTTCCAGACCACCGGGAAGGGACAGCCTATTGCCCACTTGCCCCTCCTCCACCAAGGCCTGGGCCCTGAAAAGATGAATTTGTTTTATATCCCGACTGCCCCCCTTGACCACCCCAATGGCCCGCCGGAGGAGACGCCGCAGGAGGACGGGGGGAATATCCTTTAACCGTTTCAGGGAAAGGGAAACCCCGCCCGGAACCCGCCGGGCCATCCTATTATATAGTCCTTTAGCCTGCATCTCTAAATATTCGTTTTCCTCCCGCCACAGGTGGGCATTGGCCGCCACCTGCCCCTTAAAGTTAGGATTGTACCCTTCCAATAAGGGAAGCAACTGAAGGCGAATTTTATTCCGCAGATAGACCGGGGACTTGTTGCTGGGATCATAGCGGACTTCCAAACCCTGCTCCCGGCAATAGGCCAGGATCTCTTCCCGGGTGACCTCTAGTAAAGGACGAATAATTCGGGCTTCCCCCAAGGGGCGAACCGGGGGAATACCTGCCAACCCCTGGAGCCCCGTACCCTGTATTAGACGCATGAGGACCGTCTCCACCTGATCATCCAAGTTATGGCCCAGGGCCACCTTCTGGCAGTCCCCTTTTTGAGCCGCCTGGCCCAAAAGGTCATAGCGCACCTCCCGGGCCGCCACCTGGATGGAACCCCCCTGTTGGGCCCGGTGGGCCTGGACATCAAAACGTTTGATGACAGCCGGGATCCCTAAGGATCTAGCCATTTTTTGCACATGGCAGGCATCCTGATAAGATTCCTCTCCCCGGAGCATGTGATCTAAATGAAAAATCCTTAGTTCCAGATCCAGCTCCCCCCGCAGGCGCCAAAGAATGTGAAGGAGGGCGGTGGAATCGGGGCCCCCGGAAACAGCCACCAATACCCGGTCCCCCGGGGTGAGCATGGGGAAACATTTTAAGGTTTTTTTGACCTTCCCCAGCACCATTCTATACCAACTCCCACTACCAATTTCGTCGCGGGACAAAATTTTCCTGCTAAAAGCAAAGGAAATCCCTTCCCCCGGGGATGTGGGACTATTATTGATTATACCCCGGGAGAAGGGAAATTTATCTTATTAAAATATCTTTGGCCATAATAGCATATTGCTAACTGGCTGGCGGCTGCTCCCAGTACCATCCCGCCGGTCCAGAACAGAGCCAAGGAACCTTGCCCCCGGGCATAAGCCCTTAGGCCCGGGCCCTTTCTAGTCGTCCCTTTCAATCCTGGCCACCAGGACAGCCATATCATCGGCCCGCCTCCCCGGCTGCCTACACCCTTGGCCCAAGATCTGCCGGGCCAATACCTCCGGCTCATGGTGGGGGGCCTCCCGGATAAAATGCTGCAGCCAATCGGAATCACCATCCCCCTCATCCCCTCCCCCCAGGATCCCATCGGTCACCATTACAATCAGATCTCCATCCCGGAGGCGACGTTTAACGGGCTGTACCTGGATATCCTCCACTATACCTACGGGCAGGGCCCGGGGCTCAATCACACCCACCTGCTTGCCCCGCTTGAGATAGCTAAGATGGGAGCCCACCTTGACAAACTCCGCCTCCCCGGCATAAAGGTCCAGCATCACCAGGTCGACGGTGGCAAAGTTATCCTCCCCGAAGCGGAGCAGCAAAATATTATTCACCGTCCGCAGGCTCAATTCCTCATTAAAGCCAGCATTGAGAAGCCTCTCCAAAAGGGAGATGGTGGTGGCCGATTCTTCTGCCGCCCGGGGCCCTACCCCCATGCCATCACTTAAAATAAGGGCCACCCGGCCGTCCTGCAGCTCGTATACGCTATAATTATCCCCGGAAACAGAGGATCCCCCCCGGGCCCGGCGGGCCGCACCGGTGACCACCCGGAAACGGCGGGCCGAGGAAAGGCGTAGCAGACATTGCCCCCCACTGGTCCGGAGGGCACAGCGCCTTTGCTCTAATCGCAGCCGCCGGCCACAAACCCTTTCTGCCAGCGGCCTGATAATGCGACTGCATTCGGCATTGGCCCGGCAGCCCACCTTATTTATGTTCACCTCCACCCTATCCCCGGGGCCATAGAGGACATGGGCGTGGGTTATATCCAGGTTGGCGGCCGCCAACTGCTCAAGCAGGGAAACAGTCAATCCTTCCCGATAATCCACCTCCACCTTTAATTCCCGGGCCAGTCCGGCTACAATTTGGGATACCCCCCGCAGCTGGTTAGAGATCATGCCCCCCTTTTCACTAAGGCGATCTTGCCAATAGAGGTTAAGGCGATGTAGCTCATACAGGTGGTTAATACAAGTTATCAACTCCGGCAGGTGCACACAGCGGCGCCGGAGGGCGGGCTGGATATCCTCCCTACGCAGCCCCCTATTGAGTTCAGCCAAACCGATGAGCTTGAAAATAAAACGGTAGGTCTGCTGAAATCCTTCTTCCCAACAGCTTGGGTACAAATTGCAGGACTCACAGACCTGGTGACAAATGGCCCGGAAGAGCTGGTTTAAGCGCTCCTCTTCCCGGGATTTTTCCGTGACGGCGATCTCATCCAAGGTTTCGGCCAACTCGGTGAAGACCGCCGCCACCTCCCCCAAGCGCTCAGAGGCCACCTGCCGCACCCGCTGGTCATATTCCCGCTGCAGACGCCGATTTTCCCAGGTGCCGGGCAAAATCCGGGCCACCTGGCTCACATAGCGGGAAGGGGTTAAAAAAAGAAAGCCCAGGGCCAGGACCGACTCAAAAAGTACCAGGCCCGGGTTGGCGGTGTGGAGAAAATAAAGGGAAAGGAAGAAATCACCCAGCGAAAAACTAAGACCAGCACCGGGTTTTCCCAGGCCCCGAAAGGCCCCGGCCAAAAGCCCGGCAAAGGCATAGGCCCCCGGGGCCGTGGCGGGTAAAATTCCTGTCAGGATCCCCGTGACCCCATAGGAGGTCCCCAGGGCCGCGCCCATCCCGGCTCCCCCCGCCAGGGCTATGAGCATGATCAGGTATTTGCCAAATACCTGCTGGAGGGAGACAAAACCCACCTCTAGGCCGGAAAACCCCAGCATGACCATGGTGGCCAGGACAATGAGGCAGACACTCTCCTCATTATCGAGGCCCCGCAGGCTTCCCCGCCGGGTGAGGAGGGGTATGCCATAAAGATAGATCATGCTCAGGAGCAGAACCAGAATCCCCTCCAAGCCAGCCCGCAACAATGTGGGCAGCCGAAACCCGGCCGTAACCAGGGAACCCAATAGGGTCATCCCCAAGGCCAGGAAGGGTGGCCGCAGCCAAAACTTGGCGGGATGGCTTAAAAACCGGGAAGCCAAGTAAAGGGCCACCAGGATAGTCCCACCTACTATTGCCCGGGAAATATATCCGCTGGAGAGGAAACCTAAAAAACACCAAAAACCCACCGCCGGGGCCCGGGACTTGTCTGTACACAGTACGGCCGTAAAAAAAGCCAGGCCGCAGGCGGGCGAGCCGGGGAGTAAACCCCCCCGGCTGACAAAAAAGGCCACTGCCGAAAGAAACCCAGTGGCCGGGCTAAACAGTGAACTGAGGAGGGAAAAAAACAACATCGAAGGCACCACCTTCTGCTATAGTCTGGCAGTGCCCCTATTGTACTATTCCCATCCAAAAAGATATGTTGTAATAACGGGGTTGCAAAGAAGTAATCTCGACAGAAAGGGAAGTAAAAACAGCCGGATCACAATTATCCCTTCTAATTGAGGAGCCTCTCCCGGTATTCCTCCACTAAATCCTGTCGGAGGTAGGTAACCAAATCATCCAGAAAAACCGCCGCATCTCCCCGGCTGAGAATGGCTTGGGGCCGAATACGCCCATAGCTGTCGGGGGTCAGAAGGCCGATTTCACCGGCCACATAGATGGCATCCCGGGCCCAAAGGGGAATTTGCCCTTCATCCAAGTAGGGCAGTTTGTAGGGAGGCACCGGGGCCAGGCCCTCGAAACCCAACAGTTTGACGGCCATGACGGCGGCCTGGGCCCGGGTGATGGCCGCCGCTGGTTCAAAGCAATTGTAGAGACCCCCCTCTACTACTTGTTGGGTGGCCAGGGCGTTGATATAGGGTGCATAGGGGTGTTCCGGGGATAGATCGGCAAAAACCCTTTCCTGCCGAGCTTCCGGTTCCAAAGCAGATACCAGGGCTAGGGCCCGGGCAAATTCCCCCCGGATCATGGGCAGCCCCGGGGCAAAATAGAGGCCGGTGGGTTCTAGAATGCCCAGGCTGGCCATCCGCTCCACTTCCCCTTGGGCCCGATGCCCCCGGATATCCCGGAAGGCCGGTACCTGCAGCCTCTCTTGTTGCGGCGGCAGCACTGCATACAAGGCATCCGAGCCCCGGTTGCGGCCCCGCACCTCTCCCCCTTCATTCCAGCGGGGTAAATCATAATCATAGAGCAAAATGTCCTCCCCGGTCCTTGTGAGGAGATAGCCCCCGGAAAAACTGATGGCCGTTGGTTCATTGGCCACATAGGTCATTTCCTGCCTCCGGGTGAAGGAGGCCTGCTCTTGGACCGTGCCGATCCAAGGTATCCTTTCCCCCTCCTCCCCCTCTTGATCCCCATCTATTGTGGTCAGAACCCTCCTGTTTTCCGTCTCCCCCCAGGGAGAACTATAACCAACCGTCTCCCCACTCGTGTTCACCGTCAGCCGCCCTTCCCCCCGGTTTTTTTCATAGACCTTGCGCCCGGACCAATTGCCGGAAAAATAAGCGGCGGCGGGATGGATATCAGTCAGGGTGGAGTAGCTGAAGCGGTAATCGGCATCATTAGCCTGATAGCGATCCCCCCCCACCTGCACCGTCTCCCGAAAGCGGGTGACCTCCATTTCCCGCACCTCTTGGCGCCCTTCCCGCCGCCAGCTGGTGGTCAGGGTCAGGGTGCGGCTAAGGCGGATCTCCTCCTGCTGGTTTTCCAGCCTAAAGGTATAGCGGTCATCAACCACATCCCCCCGTCCCCGCCCCGGCCGAATATCCATGGTACCAGAAAGAAGGATGGGCTTGCCCGTCAGGTAAAAGACCTCCTGGTAGTCATTCCCCTGGCCCACACCACTGCCGGTGGGAGGGGCAATTGCCCCGGCCTGGACAGAAAGGGAGAACAAGAGCAGGAAGCATAGCACCAATGTTGGGGGAAATATCCTTTTTACCATCACCATTACCCTCCTAATAGACGATGATCAACCGACCCCTCATCCCTTCCCGCACCAGATAGACA
>JAAYTH010000046.1 GCA_012523785.1 Bacillota bacterium
AGGGAGAAAAACAACCAGAACAATGTCAGGACCCAAAAGATTAATGTGAATAGATCCATGTTTGATACCTCCGTTTTAGCATAAGGGGCTCCTTTCTTTTTGCAGTCTTATTTAGTATACTGGATGGCAGTTATAAAAAAAGTAGCCATGGCAACTAATGGGGGTGGTGGGGATAAATATTGACAATTATATGGATGCCTTGCTAAAGACGGATTTGTTTTCGGGTTTTGCTAGGGAGGATTTGCAAAGGCTCTTTGCCGCCCACGGCTATGGGATAAGGGAGTATGCCGGTGGACAGCTTATATATATGCAAAATGAGTTGTGTGTGTCCATGGATATTATTTTGGCTGGCCGGGTGTCGGTGCAGAAGATAGATGAGGATGGGAATATATTAAGGGTGGCGGTTTTTTCTGGTGGGGAGGTTTTGGGGGCTAATCTACTTTTTTCCCGTAGTAATCTCTACCCCATGACTATTGTGGCTGAAGGGGAAACGGTTATTTTACATATTTATAAGGAACTGATTTTACGATTGGGCCAGTCAAGTAGTGCTTTTATGGCGGAGCTCTTGGCGGTGGTGGCTAATAAAACCTTGTTATTGACGGATAAGATTCATGCCCTGTCGTTAAAGACCATCCGCCAGCAGGTGTGTGATTTTTTGCAGTATGAGTATTATGCACAGAAAAGTGATGTCATTGAGCTGAAGATATCGAAGAAGGAATTGGCCCAGAGACTGGGGGTGCATCGGACCTCCCTCAGCCGGGAATTGAATAAAATGCGTCGGGAGGGGTTAATTGAGTATGATGCCCGGAGTATTACCTTGAAGGGGTTGAAGGGGAAGTTGTAGGTTTAGGGGACCGGGGAAGGGAACAGATGGGGCACGGGCGGTCAATGACCGCCCCTACTATTTCATGCTGAGTGCGGGGTGTCAGGGCCGGGGAGCGGAACGACGGGGGCGTCGTTCCCTACATTTGTAGCGATATCTCTCGCATAAACCGTAGGGAGCGGTGCCCTCACCGCTCCGTTTGGCGGTATATTGTTAGGTCATTACTAGGGCGCGGAAGGACGGGGGCGTCGTTCCCTACGGTTTTTTGCGATTGTTGCCGGGAGGGCAAGGGGGGCACTAGGCGGGAAGGAGGAGGGCCCGGAGGCGGTGGGGGAGTTGGAGGCTGGGCTTAGGGGGAATTCGGGCCGCTTGCAGGCGGCTATACGGCCCTTGGATGGGGTTAGGCTCAAGGCCCCCTCTTGAATCCCAACAAGATCATCTGTGTTGGTTTGAATTATCGGGATCACGCCCAGGAAAGCCGGCTCCCCCTGCCGGAGGAATCCGTTATCTTTGGCAAGTATGCCAACTCTATCATTGGGCCGGGGGAGGATATTCTTCTTCCTACAAAGCTGACCAATAGGGTGGATTATGAGGCTGAGCTGGCGGTGGTAATGAGGAAAGGGGCGGCGGATGTTTCTGAGGAAGAGGCCTTAAGTTATGTGGCTGGTTATACTATTTTTAATGATGTCAGTGCCCGGGATTTGCAGATGCGGGATGGCCAGTGGATGAAGGGGAAGTGCCTGGATACCTTTGCCCCCCTGGGGCCCTCTCTGGGGACGGCGGATGAAATAGAAAACCCGGATGATTTGGCTATTGTGCTGAGCCTGAATGGCCGAGTTATGCAGTCTTCCAATACTGGGAAGATGGTTTTTGGGGTGGCTAGTTTGGTATCCTTTTTATCTAAACTTATGACCCTAGACCCGGGGGATATAATTGCCACCGGCACCCCGGCTGGGGTTGGCTTTGCCCGCCGGCCCCCGGTTTATTTAAAATCTGGCGATGAGGTGGAAATTGAAATAGGGGGACTGGGCAGGCTTAGAAATGGAGTGAGGGAAAAGTAGAGGGTATTTTTCCTTTCTATTTTAAAACAGGTAGGTGCTATTTTAGTACAAAGAGTGTAGCCGATGCAGTATTCTGTGGCAATGGATGAAGAATGCTCTTTATACATTTATATTTTACGAGCAAATATTTTTTTGCTATAGGAGAAACGAATAAAGTATAGAATAATTATTAATAGGGGGGTGTGAAGGCAATAATTTCAAAGGAGATTTAAAGGAGGGATTGTTATATTGTTGGAATCAATTGTATCGTCGGATATGAGATTTGAATCTACTACCCGCATACACGCCTTAATATTCAATGCCCAGCAGTTAGAAGTCATACCGCAGAGGTATAAGTTTGACTATTCAATGAATATTCCCTTTAGTGAAGATTTGGAAGAAGAGCTATTGAATATGAAAAAGGATGGAAGGGCTCAAGGTGGGCCTGATAACGAATTGTGCACTCTGAAAAACAATAACGAAGGTTTACTCAAGCTGTCCCGACTTGATACAGAGGAACTTGTCAATCTTAGCCGTTTGCTCTATTTGAAACAGACTTTTCCAGAATTGGATAATAAAGAACAACTGCAAGAAAAAGCAAGGCGTTTATTTTTCATTGATGAGGACAGGTTTACAAACATTATGGATACTTTTAAATCTAAGGGGATGTGCCTGGTATAAATAAGTGAGGTATGAGAATGAATGTTATTAACCCTCGGAAACGTTTCGATTTAGTTAAAGATCCTATTCACGGGTATGTCCGTTTTACAAAAGAAAAAATATTGCCAGAGGAAAAAGCAACGGAAGCCGACTTAATTAATTCATCTTGGCTGCAAAGATTGAGGCATATCCATCAGTTGCAGACAGCTTGGTTCGTGTACCCTAGTGCGGACCATACGCGGTTTACCCATGCATTGGGGGTAATGGAGCTTGCGGGAGAATTTGCCCGGGTATTATATGAGCCATTTTACATGCATAATAAGGGAAAACTAAATGGCGAGGTTTTGCCAAGTATAAATTATGTTGTTGAGGCATTTAGGTTAGCCGGCCTATTACATGATGTTGGACATGGCCCTTTTACACACTTGTTGGATGATAAATTACTAGTAAAGGATTTTGGGATTACACATGAGGATATCAGTGCTGCTATTATCAAGAATGTATTAGTAGATATAATTAGGGGAATTAAAAGAAGTCCGGAAGGTTTTTTTGAGGAAGAACTTGATGTGGAATTAATATGCAATTTGATTAAAAAAGGAAACGAAGAGAAACTAGAGGGTATATGGCGCCCCTTACATCAGATAATAAGAGGGGCCTATGATGCTGATAAGATGGATTTTCTATTACGCGATGCTCTGCTGTGTGGGCAAGGTGGCATGGTCTATGGTGATATAAAACGCTTAATGCAGACAACTTTCTTATCATCGGATGGCCTAACTGTGTTTATCCATCACTCCTCACTTCCGCTTCTACTTAATTTTATAAAATTTAGGCAGCATATGCTGGAGGTTGTTTATTATCATAGGACCGTGCGCGCTATTGAGTTTATGATAGCACCTACGATAAAACCTGTTATAAAGACATTTATTGCTGGAAACCCCCTTGATAACCTTGACTACTACATGAATCTTACGGAGTATGTTTTTTTTGCTAGGCTGGGGGAATTTGAGAAAGGAAATTCAACACAAAGGGAGATTTCGGCAATTTGGAAACAAGTGTTTGAAAGAAAAATTCATTGGAAGCTCCTCGACGAACGCAGTATTTTTATACATAGTCCGCAGGAATTGCATAGGTATCTTAGGAAAGAGGAGTTGGAGAATAGAATACGCGCCGAAACTGGTTTATCGCCGGGTTGCGATTTTATTATTGATTCACCCTCTGTTGAAACCCCTAGTAATATTTTTGCTTTGGGCGGAGGGACGGAGAAAGATAGGATTTGCCTTTATTATTCTGAGGGGAGGCATAACGTGCACACAATGGATAGGTTGGCACTTGCCCTGCATATTCCCATAAAGGCCCTTCATTATCGTTTATATGTTGATAAAGAAGTGCCGAAAAAACTGCATGGTAAATTAAGTGACGAATTCTGTAAAAACATCTCCGGTACAGACCGATACAATTCTTCTTCACCCTCATCATTTTAGTCAAGGGTATAGTACGGAATGCCCACTGTTTAGGGAAAATGGTGGGCATTTTGACGTGTTACTCCATTGTCTGACAGGTATGGCATAATGTATTTGCGATTCCACTGCGGAAACTGTTTTGTAAACAATCAGGTGGGGATAAATCCCCCTTTTGGCGATATTATCAGGTGAAATACGGCGGAAAATTCCTGTTTTATGTCCCAAAGTGGGGGGTAGAATTATAGGAAGCAGTGCAAAATAACTTTCAGCAGTGGAATCATTTGCCTATACTAGATTACCGGCGGATCTAAAACAGGAGGGTAATGGCAAAAGCGGGACTTGTTACATATGGTTATCGGGAGTGGTATCTATTGGACTTCCTGTGAAGGATTTACAGGATGTCCAGCGGCAAACGGAGGAAATGCATATTTTGTCTGGGGATCAGGAACCTGATTTAAGGGTTATAAATATTGATAAAGTGGATGAAGAACAATTGGAAGA
>JAAYTH010000047.1 GCA_012523785.1 Bacillota bacterium
AATGTAGCTGCCAGGCCAAAATCAGGGTGGGCCTGATAAAATTCTTCCAAGATACCAACGGCACTGTCGGGGTCAATTCTAATTGTGTCCCCATCATTCAAGTAGTTAAATTGCCCCTGGGTACCATCATCAAAAGTAATGATGACCGGTGAGAAGCCGGCGGGGATTTTAATGTTATTGTCTAAAAAGTCATTGAGGCTGGTGAGTCGGTATCCTGCTTCATAGAGTTTGGTCAGATCCCGACGAAAGTTAGCCGGTGTCCTGGTCCATTCCCCCTCTGGTTCATCAATTTGGTGATACATGAGGATCATAACCCTACCGACTTCATTGGGCTCTATTCCTGGTGGAAATGGTTCAGGCGGGGGTTGCACCACAGGTTTGTTTTCCTCCACTAGGGTGGCTGCGGGATCCGCCTCCGGGGTAACGGTGCTATTTTTATTTTCCTTGGTTGTAGGTATTCCACAACCTGTTACTAAGTGAACAATAACTATCATGACCAATAAGTAGGAAGACAATTGTGTTATTTTCATTGTCAGCACTCACTATAACCGCAGATACATTGGGCACATCCTTCCGCCCGCACCAGGGTGTAGTTGCCACAGGAGGGACAGAGTTCAAAATTGGGTCCATGGGTCTGGGGATTTGGCTTGTCCGGAGGTGTAACCTGTTCTGACTGGGTATTATTACTGATATATTCGTCATAAAGGACCTTACCAATGGCATCAGCCAAGGAGCGGACCCGGTCGGGGCCAAAACCTAACTGCCGTTCGCCTCCGATACCTTTCAGCTGTTTTGTGACCCAGCGCAGGGGGACCCCGGCCCGCAGCAGGCCGCTGGTGAGGCGCCCGATGGCCTCGCAATCGGCCTGGATATCAGAACCGCCGTGGCCCACCTGGATGAACAACTGCACCGGAAGCCCATTGAGTTCTGTTACAAAAATCTGTGCTTTGCCCACCGGTGTTTCCCGTTCAAACCAGCGGGCGGGCAGGCGATCCGGAAGTTCCATAGGTCGAACATTGCCCCACTCAGCCAATACATAGCCTTGTTTACGCAGATAATTTCTAAGCTGGTTAAAGGTTTTTGCTTTAGCCAGCTGATGATCCAGCCAGGCTAAGGATCCGGAAGGTGCCGGTTCATCTTCCTTATCCTGTTCTTTGGTTCCTATGGTTAATATCCCTTGTTTACTCCCATCCCGGAAGATGGTAATACCCTTGCAACCCAATTTCCAGGCCAGGGTGTAGGCAGCCTTTACATCACTGATAGAAGCCTCGTGGGGCAAGTTAACAGTTTTGGAAATAGCATTGTCGACATGCTGTTGTAAGGCGGCTTGCATTTTGATGTGATCTCGCCAGTGGATATCATGAGCCGCAGCAAAAACCTTCTGCCATTTCTCCGGGACGCCGTCAATATTTTGCACAGTACCCTTGTAGGCAATTTGATCCATTAATTTTTCGTTGTAAAAGCCTTCGCGGCGGGCTACTTCCTCAAATAAAGGATGGATAAAGCGCAGGGTTTGGCCATCGGCCGTCCGGCGGGTAAAAGCTACCGCAAAAATGGGTTCGATGCCCCCGGTACCCCCGATAATGATTCCGGTAGTACCGTTGGGAGCGACGGTTGTAGTAGTAGCATTGCGCATGGGTTGGCCCAGTTTCTCCCAGGTGGAACCCTTCCAATTGGGAAAGGTCCCCCGGACAGCGGCCAGTTCTTGGCTGCCGGCATGGGCCGCCTCCTGAACAATTTGCATAACCTGGGCGGCAAATTGCCTTCCTTCCTCCGAATTATAAGGGATTTCAGCGGAAATCAACAGGTCCGCAAGGCCCAAGATTCCCAAGCCAATTTTTCTATTGGCCCGCACCATTTGGTCCATTTCCGCCGTTGGATAGGAAGAAACATCAATGACATTATCTAGGGCTCGCACGGCAAAGGCTGTATCCTCCCGCAGCTTTTTTTCGCGGATAGATTTGGATTCTTTGTCCCAATATGCAGCCACATTGATGGCCCCAAGGTTGCAGGCTTCAGCATGGAGAAGCGGTTGTTCACCACAATTATGGATGATGAGGCCTCCGGCTACCAGGGCATTAGCCCCCGGGACCTGAACATCATAGACTTCCTCATATCCCTTATATTCCACCTTTTTTACTGAGGTATATAGTTTGTCATTATAGGGCCCCCGGGATAGAGAAGATAGATACTGGGAGGAGATAGCCTGTTTTTTTTCATCGGCAAACCCGATAATATCTAGGAATTTTGCTGCCGACTTGGAGGTCAAGACTAATTCGTATTGGGTTTTTGTGGGGTAGTAGGCTTGGCCCCCTTTGCCGTCAGGTAAGAGTCTTTTTTGGGCTGATCGTCTTTTATAAATTGTTGCTATAATACCAAAACGGGAAAGTATGAGTTGGGCTCTTTGCAAGAAGGTAAGGCTACTTTGGGCCAGCCGTATGGAGAACCGTCCCTTGGCAAAAATTTGTACACTGCCATCTGCTGCAAATAGGGCCGACAGCAATCCGGCCTGGAAGGAAAGGGAGCCTTGCATTATTTCATCGGTAATTGTTTTGGTATGGGTATCAATAATGGCATATTCTGCCGCCAGTTTAGTTACAGCCCGGGATTTAATTCTAATTTCCCCCCGACCTGCAATAGGCACGGGGGTAACCCCTAGATCCGCTGCTAATTTTTCTCCAATTTCATTATCATCCCCCCAGAAGGATAAAATGGCATCGGTATCATTAAATGAGCCATCACCCAGTAACCATCCTAACAATTGGCCTTGGTGGTATTCCTTCCGGGAAAGGGCGAACTTGGGGACCTGGGATCCCAAGGCGATGGCAGTACCAGGAACAAGCTTTTTAACCGGTAACCATCCAGAATCTGTCTGAACGAGATGGTCGGCCGTCGCCTTAAGCTTATAGCCGCGGGTCGTCTCAATTTCATAGACTGCTTTCCTTCCCGTGGAAAAGAAAGGTAAAACTTCTTGTTCCTTTCCTTCGGGGGTTATGATGGTAAAAGGTGCTTCCAAAAGATCCCGAACCTGGCGCAGTCCCTCGGCTACCCATACCCAGGTGTCTCCGGTTATGCACGGATTTGTGGTTTCAATTGTTCCCACTTGGGGAGTGGGGTTATCCTGATTGATTGTATCGTAAAACAAAAGTCCTGGGTCGCCGGTTAACCAGGCGGATTCACAAATTACATCAAATAATTCCCGGGCATTGGCTTGTCCCCAAATTTCTCCATTGCGGGGGTTTATTAGGGGATAATAGGGATCATTGTCTTCGCCGATGGCTTTTCGCATGAATTCATCCTGGGCCATTACGGATATATTAAAATTTGTTAGATCCCCATCGATTTTAGATTGAATAAACTCTTTAATATCGGGATGATCGGCGGCCAGGGAGGCCAGGGAGGCACCCCGGCGTATACCACCCTGTTTTACAGCTTCGGTGGCCCGGTTGAAGACCTTAATAAATTCTACGGGCCCGGATGATTCTCCCCCGGTGGAGCTCACCCGATCACCCTTGGGACGTAGGGAGGAGAAACTATACCCGGTTCCACCACCGGCCTGCTGTACCAGGGCCATAGTCTGCAGCATCTCAAAAATATGGCCCATGTCATCGCCAACTACAAAGGCTGTGCAGGCTGCCTTGGATAGCCTGCGGCCTTTGCCGGAATTTGTGAGGGTGGGGGTGTTGAAAATGAGCTTTTTCGCAACCATTAGTTTATAAATATCTTCTGCAACCTTACGGATATCTTCCTTATTTCCGCCATAGTTTTCTTCCGCTGAAGCTATTTCTACTGCAACTCGCCAACACATGTCTTCCGGGGTTTCAATTACCTCCCCCTTTTTATTGCGCAGAAGGTAATTTCTTTTTTTAAGAATGGTTATGGCATTATCGGTCCATTGGCCGGATTCTGCGGGGCGCGGCCATTCCCGCCAGAGGGGATAAGCCCGTTTGGTTTCTTTTGATTTAGTCATTGCCGTCCTCCTTCACTGACTAGCATCAAGTAATTCTCGGTGCCCTAATCATAGCATAAAATAGCAATTATTTCACTGTCAGGATGATTGCCGCCGGTCTTTGAAAAACGGTTATATGGTAGAATATTGGTGTTAACCCTGTCTAATCCTGGCGATAAATTTCTTTTCTCATTGTTATTTTTTCCTTCCTTTGGTTTTTATTTACCCCCCCCCGAATGCCTCGGCCATATCTGTCCATATAATGGGGGCAGCTCCTGGGGAAAAACCATTTCGGGCACCGCCAACACTCCTTACATGACTGGGGACTAGGCTATACCTTGTCCCTTAATAAATTTTGTCCCCATGAAAAGCAGGGAAGGGGTAGGTATAGGCAGAATTACAAAATAAAGGGAGGAGTGCCTAATGCTGGCCCTGGACCAAGGGTTGCAAGAACTACTCATAACGGTAAATTCATTGTTGCGGGACCGGACTCAGAATTATCCCCGCCGGGATGCAATCAGGCGATATCTCCGGGAAAAAATAGGGACATTGCAGAAACGGGCCCCCCTTAAGATAGATGCTTTACGGGCCTTGGCCGATGGCCGCCCCCTGATAGGGGTGGATGGCTCTGTACATTCCTATGGGACTGTATTTCCCCATATAATTTATTGTTTTCGGGCCTTGGCTTCGGCTTCAACCTTATCTGTGGAAAAGGGTATCTCCCGGGTGGACTTATTTTACCCTGAAATGGCAGACCATCGCCGGGAAATTGAGGAAATAATTTCCCAGGCTGCCGCAGGCGGGGAGGAATTAGCCCCCGAAACGGCCGCAGCCCGGGCGGTGCGGCAAAGGCTGGCTGTTTTAGAAGTACAGGTGGCTATGGAAGCAGTAAATAAGTACCAACCCTTTGCGGTTTTATTTGATGGTGGTTTTCTCCGTTATGGCGGCCTGGCCCCGGCCCAATGGCAGGAATACCGGGAATTATCCCTGGCCAAGGATGTGGTGAGCATTGGTATCATTGAAGAGATTGGGACCTTTGATTTGGCCCGGAAAGTTTCAGCTGGCTTTCCAGAAGCATCTCCTTTTAGCTGTGACCGGGAACTCCTTTTTGGTATCTTAAAAAAGGGGGAATGGCTGGCGGTAAAAGAGGATCTGGAGTTTAAAAAGACCTATTATACCTGTTTTGCCCGGCCCGGCTATTATCCTGGCGCGGTGGCTTATGATTTTTTTCAGGAGCAAACCCGGCGGGCAGCGGAATTCGTCCCTCTCCTTTTTGGTCTCACCCCCCAAGGGGGGCGGGGAATTCCCCAGTGGCTTGATCAGGTAGATGCAGCAGTGCGGATTACCAGGGGTGAAATGGAACTTTTACTGGCCTCCGGTTTAGACCGGGAACTACGAGAACGGTTATTTGTGTCACAGCGGGAAAGAAGAACTCTGTAATTTAGGGAGGATAATCAATGCAGATTGTTGGGCACACCACACAACAGGTAGTTTATGCCGCCTCACGGCGGCGGCCCTTTCGTATCAATGAGCTCCTCTTGATAGAAGATAGGATCCACAGTAATAGTAATCCCCTGGGGGAGGTGGTGGAAACCCAGTCTTTTAATAGGTATATTCCTTTGGCCACGGAACATAGCGACTTAGTTGATCGCCAGGTGATGGAAAATTTGGCTCAATTAGGTTACGATATTGGGGCCGATACCATTCATTTGGCCAGAATTAGAATTTTGGCCGAACTTGCATCCCCCGTCTCTGTTGGCATAGCCGTACGGGTACCTACTTTTGCTGAGATTAGAGATTTTCTCATACCCCGGGATCCCGCCACAGGACTAGTGTTGGGGGTTATTAGGGGTACGGAAGAACTTACCGTTGGATTACCCGCCCAGCTATCTAGAGTGGCGCTGCTGTACCAAAAGGATAGCGGAATTATGCCCCAGAAGGGGATCCCCTACATAATGGATCACTGGACTTGGCCTGAATACCCCCATATCGGTATTTTTGGTGGTTCTGGATCGGGTAAATCCTTTGCCTTGCGGGTTTTGTTAGAAGAATTAATGCGACAACAGCTGCCGGGGCTTATCCTAGATCCTCATTTTGAACTGTCTTTTACCGAACCCTTTCCCGATTTGCCTGCATCTTACCGGGAGGATTTTACCCGCCGTTCTATAGTGCTTATGGCCGGGCGGGATGTGGGGATTCTTTTTGAGGAGTTGAATGCTGCCGATTTGATCAATCTCCTGCAGGCGGCGGGGGAGGTAACGGAAAATATGAATAACGCCATCCAGACCTTACACCGACGCCGGGATTCCTTTGTTAGTTTCAGCACTAGAATACGGGATTTGACCCGGGGGTTGGAAGAAGAACAGGATCTAAAAAGAAAACTCCGGGAAGATGATGGCGATGGTTTCCGGGAAAAACAGGAAATAAGGCGTATTTTAGGCTTAGTGGAAAAATATAAGGATCGAGTCGGGCACGTCAGTACCCTCCGGGCCATTTCCCGCCGCTTGAACCGCCTGCAAACGGAACGGATTTTTACCGGTGGCATTGAACCCATCCGGGAGGCTATTATGAATAGGCGTTTGGTAGTGGTTCAGGGGCCCATATGGTTTCTGCAGGTATTGGGGGCCTATGTGATTCGCAAATTTTATCGGGAACGGCGCCAATATCAGGATGCCGAGCAGACGGGGGGAGAGGCGCCGAAGTTCCCTCCTTTTATAGTAGCCACCGATGAAGCCCATAATTTTGCCCCTCGCTCACCAGAAATACCGGCGCCGGCCCGCTCAATCCTACGTACCATTGCCCAGGAGGGGCGAAAATATGGGGTGTTTTTAATCTTGGCTACCCAGCGCCCCGCCCTCTTGGAAGATACTATAACAGCCCAGTTGAATACTAAACTTATTTTCCGCACTATCCGCTCCTCTGATCTGGAGGTAATTCGCGAAGAGACAGATTTGGGTCCGGAGGAAGTCAGAAGACTCCCCTACCTGGGCTCGGGAAATGCCTTTGTTTCTTCGGCGGCTGTGGGGCGGACCATTGCTGTTCGTATCCGGGTGGCAAAGACTGTCAGCCCCCATAGCCGGCATCCCTTTTTGGAGTTAAAGGAGGATTTTATTCCCCCGGAAGAAGAGCTGGGGGAGGCACTTTTGACCTACCTCCCTTTAGGAGATTTTAACTTTGATGTTCATCTAGGTACCTTGCAGCAGGAGTTAAAGCGGCGGATTACAATAGAAGAAATAACCTGCTGTCTAGAAGACCTGGTAGGGGAGGGGATAGTCGAGAAGAAGGAGATGGTGTTGGGGGTGGAATACAGGCGGCGGGAGGATTGATTAGATGTTTGCTTTATGCCGTCCCGATTGAAAACATCTTTATTTAAAGAAACAGTAACTACTCAACCGCCCGCGTAAGGCATATCTTGTTATCTTTCTTTATATACCCGCAGACTATCTAAATTGTTATCCTGCGCGTCCAGCCTGTCCAGAGTGAAACAAAGGAAGTGTAGCGGAGGGAGGGCAATGTTCAAAAGAACCTTCCAGCCTAATGCCAAGATCCTCTGCTCCGCTCCGGGTGACATTGCACGTTGCTGCTGACTAATGACTATTTAACTTTAGCGGCTGTTGTCTAATCTTCACAAAAAAACAATAAAAAGGCTGGCAACACCGAATATTCATTGGGAGGTGTACCTGGATGAGATTGCTGTTTTTAACTGATACCCACCACCGGGGGACCTCGCCCCAGAACCGGTTGGATAATTTTCCCGCTAGCCAAAAGGAAAAGCTACAGGAAGTTGTCGCCTTGGTTGAAAAACATAAGGTTGATTTTGTACTCCACGGGGGAGACTTTTGGGATAATCCCTTTCCCGCCCTCAATGTCTGTGGGGAGATATTAGAAATATATCGTGCTATAAGTGTTCCCATCTATGCCATCGCCGGAAACCACGACCTCTATGGGCACAACCTAAACACCCTCCATCGGACTATGCTGGGCTTTATGGCCCGCCTGGGATTAGTGCAACTTCTAAAACCCGGGGTGCCGGTATATTTGAAAAAGGAGGGCCTGGGGTTACAGCTTACGGGACAATCATATCATTATGATATGGACCGGAGGGATCCGGCTTTGGACTACTGTGTTCGCAAAGAAAAGTGTGATCTTGCCATCCATATGGTTCATGGTTTGCTGGCGGACCGTTCCCTGGGCAATATCATCCGGCATACAGTTGTTGATAGGATTTTAACAACAGAGGCGGACCTAACTCTGGCGGGACATTATCACCTGGGCTTTCCCCCTGTAGAAGTGGATGATCGCTACTTTCTTAACCCCGGTGCTCTAGTCCGGGTGAATAACCATCCCTCCGAAATATCCCGCCGGCCGGCGGTAATTCTTATTGATTTATCCGGTGGAGCTATAAACTATCAGCTGCTCCACCTACAATCTGCCCTTCCCGGCAAGCTTGTATTGGATCGGGAACAAGTCGAGCTTAAAATGCAACGGGAGGAACGGCTGGCTGATTTTGTCCGGGGGGTAAAGGCAGCTGGTGAATACTATGGCCTTGACTTAGGGGAAATGGTGGCCACGATTGCTGCCAAGGAGACTTTATCCCCGGCCGTCCGGGAGGAAGCCCTGCGACGCCTGGCCTTGGCCCAGGAAGATTTCCAGACTGGGGGAGCGCGAGCATGAAAAAACTTCAGCGACTGACCATTGAAAACTTCCAGTCCCATGAATTCACCCAAATTGATTTTTCCCCCGGATTCAATGTCATCGTCGGCCAATCGGACCAAGGGAAATCGGCCCTAATTCGAGCCCTGAAGTGGCTTATTTATAATGAGCCCCGGGGTGTTGATTTTATCCGCGTTGGGGCAACAAGGAGTAGTGTTACCATTCTTTTAACAGATGGCACCCAAATAACGCGGGAACGGACCCCATCCCGAAATCGCTATTATCTTTTAATACCGGGGCAGGAGGAAAATATCTTTGAAGGGTTCGGATCCCGAGTTCCCCAGGAGATACAAGATGCTCTGGGGATGGGAAAAGTAAAATTGGACGAAGACCTGGAAAGGATGTTGAATTTAGGCGAACAGCTGGAGGCACCCTTTCTTCTAGCGGAAACTGGTTCTGTAAAGGCCAAGGCCATCGGCCGTCTGTACGGGGTGCATATCATTGATGCTGCCCTACGAGAAACAGTGCGGGATATGAGCCGGGCCCAGCAGGAGGAAAAACGCCTCGAAGATCGCCTCCGGCAAGTATCCGGGGATCTGGATGATTACTCTGACCTTCCCAATTTGGCACAAAAGGTGCAATATTTAAGGCAAAAATTGACGGAACTCAAGGTACTAACGGGACGGCTGGATACCTGCCGGGGACTTAAACAGAGGAAGGAAGAATTAGACAGTTATATTTTGCGGGCTGAGATAACCATCAAGGGATTGGTGGGGCTGCCAAAATGTGAGGAGTTAATAAAAAAGATCGCCTTACTCCGGTCCCGCCATAGTGCCGCTAGGGAATATCGCCGGGAATTAAAGCAGGCCCGGGAAAAGGTCCTGCAGGCAGAAAAAGTATTGCAGGCTACCCAAGGTTTAAAAAGGGCGGAAGAGTGGCAGCTGGCGGCCCAAAATTGCCGCCGTATGGGAACAGAACTTGCTAATCTCTACCGGGAAAATAGAAGGATAGAAGGCCATATCAATAGGGCCCAGGAGATATTGCAGCGGACAAAGGGGATAGAACAAGCTGTAAGGCATTTGGAGCTATACCAGGAAAAGAGGAAAGAAAGGTCTGTTTTAGAAAAATATCGACAGGAGTTTAGAACTGCCTTTCAACGGGGCAAAGGTGCCGAAGAAGCAATTTTGAATGCAGAAAAAGCAATTCGTCAATATGGGGATGAATATGGGACTCTGCTGGAGGGGTTGGGTAAATGTCCCCTTTGCTTTAGCGATATAACCCCAGAGACTATTAAAGGGATTTTGAGTGAGTATACCGGGGAGGGTAGTTAATTGGGCTATGAAGAACAACTAGATCAACTTAAAAGGGGCCTCCAACAGGCTCTGCGCCTACGGGCCGATGCCGAGACAAAACACAGCTTTTATTTGGAACAACGGGAAAGGATTTTACAAAAGATCAAAGAATTAGGGGTGGAGCCGGAGGAGCTGGACAAGGAAATTAGCCGTTTGCAAAGGGAAATGGACCGGCTGTTAAAGGAGGCCGAAAAACTTATTCCTTGGGATTTACTTAAACAGCAGGAAGGTCAGGGGCGAGGGTGATAAATAAATGGCAAACTTACTTCAATTACAAAATGCTTTAGTGGATCTAGAAGCCCTTTACCACCAACGGCAGGGGCAGCGGGATCAGCTAGTCAGGGAAAGAAAAAGGCTACAGCAACAATTGGAGGAGATCATCCTAAAACGTGATTTATTGGATGAGGTACGGATCCTGTTTCAGATGACCTCTGAACATGCCCGGGAACAGGCACGGCAAACCATCGAATCTATGGTAACCCGGGCCCTCCAATATGTTTTTGGAGCTGACTTAGAGTTTAAAATCCGTATCGAGGAATCCCGGGGACGGCCGGAGGCTGAGTTTTATGTGGCCTCAACCTATGGGGGTGAAGATGTTGTGGAGAACCGACCTCAGGATGCCCGGGGGGGTGGAGTGGTAGATGTGATTTCCTTGGCCCTACGCCTGGTTCTTCTCCAGAGTACCCGCCCCCTCCTAGAGGGCCCGCTGCTTTTAGATGAACCAGCTAAGCATGTCTCCGATGAGTTTGCCTTCAATGTGGCGGAATTTTTGCGTGAGCTAGCCCAGGTCTTTGACCGGCAGGTGATTATGGTAACCCACAATCATCAGTTGGCCGGTGTGGCTGACAATGCTTTTCGGGTGGAGATGGGGGAAGGAAAAAGTAGGGTTAATCAAGTGGGGGAAATTTTATAGTGGGAAGGGTTTTCTCGGTGGGCATGTTCTAAGGTGTGTATAAAAGAAGGATGTCATATAATAGCTAATGGCTGGGGTGTGTTATTGTTATTGTAGTTAAATTCATTTAGGGGTTGATCCTGTGTACCATTGGGAGCAGGAAGGGCTATTTGCCCCGGCTGGTAAACAGCTATTTTTCTGGGGCAGTGGAAGAGAAATGAAGGATTACCTCCGGCAATTTTTAAAAGAAATGCAGGGGATGGGTCTGGAGCCGGATGAGATATTACTATTGTCACCCTACCGGGAAACAAAGAATGGGCTTAATTATCTTCTTCAGGAAGTATTTGGTGGCCGGGTAGCCAGACCCCACCTGGCCACCCTTCAGGGATTCTGTTTGGAGTTTTTAAATAGGGAAGGGCACCGCATCGGGTTGGAGGACCGGCCGGAGGTAATTAGGGGTTGGCAGGAATTTCTCATCCTGAAGAATCTGCTCCCCGGGCTAGTCCCCCAAGGTTATGATCCAACCTTGTGGGAAGAAAATGGACTTGTAGGTGAGATCCTGAGTTTTTTCAACCACCTTTGGGGACAAGGTATTAACCCAGTGGAATTCCGGCAAAGGGCACATAATTTTTCCGGGCCCCAACTCCTTGATTTATCCATTGCTTATTCTAAATATGCCGATTTTTGCCGGCAGAGGGGATACCTCCCCTTGGCGGCCATAGCGCCTCTATCCTTCCAGCTTTTACAAGAACATTCCTTCTTGCTGAAAAAATGCCGGGAGGGTAGACGGCTACTCATCGCTACTGATCTGGATCAACTAAAACCAGTTCAACTGCAAATAGTGGAGAGTCTTTTCGCTGTTTTTCCCTACTCCTTGGGCCTGGCTTTTAAAGGTTCTGGCTTAAGCAAAAAATTAAAGGCCGGGAAATCTGTCCAAGTGATAATGGGGGAAGAATTAAAGCGGGAAAAAAAGATACAAGGATACAGTAACGGGGAGATGGAAAACTGGGGTGTGGCCCAGAAGATTGGCCAACTACTGGCAGAGGGGAAATATAATCCTGGGGAAATTGCAGTTTTTCTTGGTGACACCTCCCGGGGGCAGCCGCTGATGAAGATTTTGGCCGCCATGGGCATTCCTTGTTATACTAAATTTATCGGAGATACACCCTTGGAGCCGGTGTTGAGTTTTTTATCTGATTACCTAGAGGCCTTAATGGAACCGGACAACAATGAGGGGCAGATGAAATGGTTGTCTTCGCCGCTACTAGGTCTGGATGGTTTATGGTTGCGGCGGGCCTTCTATCGGGCCCAGGAACAGGACCGGCAATTGTTAGATGTGTTGGCTGATACGGGGAAAAAACCGGTGAAATTTTTCCTTTACCATCTTGAGGGGATTAGGACAGCTTGCATAAGCCCCCTGGAAATAGTGGAAGAATTATATGAAGAATATAATTTATTTCAGCCCCATGTGGATGGCCCGGGAGAGGGAAAAGGACAGGAGGTCCCGGAACCTTCAAGCAAGCGGCAGGATTTTCTTATGCTGGCGCGGGAATGTGAAGACCTAAACCACCATTTTAGGGGTAAAGATGCAAGCCTCCAGGAATTTCTGCAGCAACTAGAAGGGGCCTGGCCTTATTTAAAACGGGAAATAAGGGTTGCTGTGGGCCCAGGGGAAGGGGTTATGTTTGCTCTTATTCGGGATGCCCCTAAGTACATGCCTGGGGCTGCCTTTCTACCCGCAATGGCTGCTAATATCTATCCACCCCAACGGATTCCAGCTCCCCTCCTGGGCAAAGGGGAATGGAATGAGCTCCGGGATATTTTTCCCCACTTGGAATTGCCTCCGGATTTTGACCCCCGCCGTTTTCATACCGAGCATCGAGTTGCTTTAGAGCGGGGGGCTGCTGCCGCTGATCAGGCTTGGATCAGTTGGGCCCGCTCCTATCCTGAAATAGAAAAAACCGGGCCCTCGGATCTCTTGAGTGAGAATGTAGAAAAAAGGTATAAAACAGAGTTTAAGGAGGAATACCATTTTACCTGGCCCGATCCCGCTCCGGGAGCAACTACCAGGGAACGTTTAAGTGATTTTTACTCCCAGCAAATTAGCCGTGGGGGGGCAAAGCCATTGCCCAGGGCCCAGGAGGAGCCGGGCCAATTTGGTATTTACCTTAAGAACCTTACTCCTCCCATCGAGGGAAAGAGGATAGCCGCCCAGATCGACTATTTCACCCCTTCCGCTATTAGGACTTATTTGGCCTGTCCCCGGCGTTATTATTATCAAAACATCCTGAAACTAAAAACTCCCCCCTACCCCCGCGCCCAGTTGGGTTTATTTTTGCACCGGGTCCTGGAGGTTTTTCACCGCCGTTTTCCCTCCCTGTTTGGTGTTGATGAAGAAATCGCAGGGTCCTATATGGAACAGGTTTTCAAGGAAATATGGCTAGACATGAGGTCATCCTTTGGAAAGGGACTTCTATCAGATTTTTACCGGCAGGAAGCCAAATCCATCTGCCGGGCTTACTTGGCCCGGGAATTGCCCAATTGGGAACCGGGGCGATGGGCCAGGGTGGAAGAAACTATTGATTTCACCTTTAGGGGCAACCGACTACGGGGCCGCTGGGATAGGTTGGATATACTACCCGGTGGTGGTTGGGAAATAATTGACTACAAGACGGGAAGGGATCAGACAGAAGGGCAGCGTAAAAGGGAATTCCTACCCCGCGAAGGCGAAGGACCGGTGGACATGCAGTTGATTATCTATTACCTGGGGGCTAGGAAGAAGGGAATATCCCCGGAGTACTTTACCTGGTATCGACTTTCAGGACTCATAGGCCGAAGTAAGGTAAAACGCAGTTTGTTCTTTGGGGAGGGGAAGGGTGGTATCACGCCAAGCGATTTGGAAAAGGCCAAGGGGATCCTTACCGAAATATTAGGGGAGATGCGGACAAATGATTACCCCCCTAGACCCCGGAATGATCGAATCTGCAAGTATTGTGCCTTCCGATTTCCTTGTCCCGGCTCTCAACCTCTGGAGGAAGGGGAAATAAATGAATAGATATCTAAAGGGGTTAAATCCTGAACAGCGGCAGGCCGTTACCTATCCTTTGGATAAACCCCTTAAGGTGTTGGCCGGGGCCGGAACCGGCAAGACCAGGGTACTGACCACCAGATATATACATATCCTGGCCCAGGGCGGCAACTGGGCCCCGGAAAACATTTTAGCCTTGACCTTTACCAATAAGGCGGCGGCGGAAATGAAAGAACGCATTGTTGATTCTTGCCGGAGGATGAGGATTGCCACTGGCCCTCTGTTTTTGCAAGAGAGCTGGATAGGCACCTTTCATTCCTGCTGCCATCGATTTCTGCGGGAACATGCCCTAGGGGCAGGATTAGACCCGGAATTTACTGTTTATGATGAGGCCCGTTCTTGGCTCCTCTATCGGCGGGTGGTGGATGAATTTTTATCCGCTAAGGGGGCAGTGCCGGAGGGCTTTGTCCTTACTGATCTCAATTTCTACGTAAAGGATGTCTATTTCCTCATCAATCGCCTGAAGGACAGCCTTATCTATCCAGATGATTACCAGCAGATGGTCAGAGAAGAAAATAATAAATATTATGACCGCTGGGGGGAGCTCTTAATGGGTTTAGGTGATATGGAGCTACACCCGGCAACCCGGAAGGTTTTAATGGAGAGGGGCGAGGAGGCCCGGGAACAATCGGCTTGGGAGGGGGATCTCATCCAGGTCACCAATTTTTTGTTTTCTGCCTATCAAGAGGCACTGGCAGCAGCAAGGGCCCTTGATTTTGCTGATCTCATCTATTATACCTACCGGCTTTTACGGGACAATGTGGCCCTGGGAGAGGAGTGCCGACACCGATTTGCCTATATTTTGGTGGATGAATTTCAGGATACCAATAGGGCCCAATTTGCCCTTTTGCGCCTTTTGGCCCGGGATGAAAAAATGTCTAATGTAACGGTAGTGGGGGATGAAAGACAGGCCATATATGGTTGGCGGAATGCCCGGATAGAAAATGTGAGGGAATTTGCGGCCCGGGAGTGGGGGGGTGAAGAGATAAGATTGCACACAAATTACCGTTCCTATCAGCAAATACTAGATCTAGCCCAGTTTAGTATGGAAAAATCCCCCCATTTGCTGCAGGATAATTCGCCCCTCCGGGCCCAGCGGGGAGTTGCCCCTGGGCCCCGCATCAGTTTGGCACTGGCCCAGGATAGGGGAGAGGAAGGAAACATAATTGCCGCCGCCATTGGTGAACTCCTAAAGCAGGGGATGAGGGCTGAAGATATAGTAATTCTTCTGCGCAGCCCCCGCTGGGCCCAACCCTACGAGGGTGCCCTGCGCCTAAGGGGTATCCCCTTTCAGACCGTCGGCGGTGTGGGTTTTTATGATCGGGAAGAAATTAAAGATCTTTTGGCTTACCTGCGGGTTATTACCAACCCCTACGACGACCTGGCCTTGGTACGGGCCCTCATGGCCCCGCCTTGTTTTTGCAGTGATGCCGATTTGGCACAGATATGCCAATTGCAAAAACGGCGGGAGGGGATTGGAGGGGAAGAGGTCCATTTATATGATATCCTGCGCGGAGTGTTAGTGGAACCTGAAATTCCCCCGGCGGTAAGAAAGAAGGTGGAAGTCTTTTTGGCGCTGGGGGAAGGACTTATTGAATTACAAGATAAGATGTCACTGACAGATTTTTTGAACCAGATTCTACAAAGGACCGCCTATCTTAACTATGTTTATGCTAACCCACCAGATGAAGTTCGCCGTCGAATTGGCAATATCAAGAAACTCTTTTCCCTCGCTTCCCAAATAGATCCGGGAACAGCTGCTGAATTTATCCGTTATGCGGAATTCTTTTCGGAAAATGATCTACGGGAAGGCGAAGAAGCGGCCGGGTATAGGGATGCTGTCACCATAATGAGTGTCCACCAGGCCAAGGGTTTGGAGTTTCCCTATGTTTTTTTACCCAATCTCACGGATACTAATTTCCCCGTCCGGGCCCCTTACCCCAATTTAGATTACAGTGAAGATCTGGGATTAATTATAAAAAAGGACCGGTTGGGAAGGGATATGGCAAAATTTGCCCCCCATAATTATGATAAAGAAAATTATCGAGATATTTATAACCACTTTGGGATTATTAGTTACAAAGATAGACAGCGGGAAGAACAGCTACAGGAGGAGCGCCGTCTTTTTTATGTGGCCCTGACCAGGGCCCAAGAGGGGCTGTATTTGACTTGTCCTAAACCTTTCCCAAAAAGATCCCGGGGGCCCCATTTCTTCCGGGAAATCTGGGAAGGATATGAGCCGGCGGAAAAAATTGTGGGGCAGAAGGTTCAAGGTCCGGCGGGAGATGAAGACCCTTTGCTAGACTGGAAGCCGGGAGAGCTGCAGCAATACCATGAGGTTTTGTCAAAGTGGCTAGAGCTAGGAAAAAGGATTTTTACCGCTTCTGACAAATTTTTGCCAAAATAGTATTTGTATGGTATTATTATGGTGATGTTAAAATAAAAACAAATAATCTCCGAGCCTGATTAGCCTAAAGGTGTAAAGCCCAGGGTACCAGGCCGCTAGGGTACACCGGAAACGGTGCTGCCTCCCGGAATTATGGAAAGGAGATGGCGATATAGAAGTTTTTAAAACGTCTTCTCCAAGACGTTTTTTCTTTTGTCTGTCTATTTTTCCTTGCCAGCCCTCTGTCCCTCGCCTTCACCCGATGGAAGAATAATTATCACTAGTTTGGGGTGTTTTGTTGTGGTTCACATTAATAAAAGTGTTATTTCCCGCTGCCTACTTGTTATTTTGGCTACCTTTATGTTTGCCAGCTTATTGGCCCTTGCCCTAACACCGCTTGTGGAGGCTGCCAGCGGTGATCTGGAAATAACCGGCCCTGGTCTTAATGGGAGAAGAATTATTATCAGCCAAGGCCAGTTGCGGGGCACAGAACCCCTATTTTTCCCGGATGGTACAATGGTTGAACAAGAGGAAGAATGGTACAGTGCTATCAATACTTGGCCCAGTAAGATCTGGTACCGGGGTCAGGGCATCAAGTTGAGGGACCTTCTCAGAGCTGCCGGCGGGGTTAATGAACAGGCTACACTTATCAAGTTTACTGCTAGGGATGGTTTAACTATGACCTTTACCCTAGAGGAGTTAATAAATGAACCCGCCTATCGTTTCCCCAATTTTATGGATGGTGGTTTAGAGGGCCATCTTCCCGGTGATCCTTCGGGGGCAGTACAGGTGGAACCCCTCCTCGCCCATAAGAGTTTTTCCCATCATAAAAAACTAACAATTATGACGGAAGAAAATGAATTAACTGGCAGTGATGCCCCCCATCTCCTCTTTGGACAGCGGGCGATAACCCAACAAAACAATGCCCGTTTTATCAAGCAGGTAACAAAAATTGAGATACTTACAGATGAAATTGATAAATGGGACAAGCCCAGCGTTTCTCCGGCCCCGGGGTTAGTGGCGGCCGGAACCTTGGTGAAACTTTGCGGGCCCTATGGGGATGAAGATAAGGTTCACTATACTATAGATGGCAGCAAGCCAGGCCTAGGGAGCCCTATGTATAACCTGGTTGCCAGCCGCTGGTGGTCCTCCCGCCGCGATTTAGATGACATCAACCGCCCCATAGAAATTACTGAGGACACAACTATTAAGGCTGTGACAATTGGGCCTGGTAAAGCAGATAGCGATATTGTCAGCTTTATCTTTAGGGTAAAAGAAGACGAGGAAGAGACAGGCAAAACCCTTACTGATATTAATGGTCATTGGGCCCAAAATAATATCATTAAACTTGTTAACCGCGGTGCCATCAGTGGCTATATCGATGGCACCTTTAGGCCAGATCATATTATTACCAGGGCCGAGTATGTTACCGTGCTTTTGAAGGCCTTTCAAATGGAGGGAGAGGGGGAAAGGGTGTTTGCCGATACAAAATCCCATTGGGCCAAGGGATATATCGCTGCAGCGGTAGCTAAGGGTATTGACGACGGATATGACAGCACTACCTTTGGCCCCGATGATGTTATTACCCGGGAACAGATGGCAGTAATGGTGGCCCGGGCGGCCAATTTGGCAGCCCCTGGGAATAGGATTTCCTTTGCCGACGGAGATAAGATTTCCCCCGGGGCTGTGGACAGGGTGGCGGCGGCGGTGGAAAAAGGCATAATTAGGGGATACCCTGACAACACCTTCCGCCCCCAAGGCAGTGCCAGCAGGGCTGAGGCCGTTACCATTATTACCCGGGCACTGCCCTAGCAAACAATAGTAACTGCTTAGTGGCACCCACTGATGTCATTCTGGGCAAAGCGAAGGATCAGGGCCATGGTTATTAATCAGACAGCAGAAGGGCCAGGGGAAGGAAGTTATGATGGGTTTTACTAGAATATTGGCAGCAAATCATAAAATATCAGCGTCGGCCCTATTCCTACTGCTGTTCTTTTTTTTGCTTCCATCTGCCTCCGCCAGTGCCGAACCTGGTGGGGCCTTGGAAATCATTGGCCCTGGGGTGGAAACCCCCGGGACATTTAAGCTCTCTGAACTGGAGGCCAGGGAGCAATATGAACATATTTACAGTGCTGTAAATACCTACCCCACCAAGCAGTGGTATGTAGCCCGGGGTGTTTTATTAAAAGATTTGCTTGGGTCCCTTGGCCTTAGGGATGAGGCAACCCTAATCCGTTTTTATTCCCAGGATGGCTATGATGTTGTTTTTACGGTACAAGAATTGCTGGTGGACAAGCGCTACTATTTCCCTAAATTAAAGGACAATCATCCCAGTGATGGAAGTGTTCCCGGGTCTTCAGAAGATGCGGAAGAGGTAGAAACAATTTTAGCCCTGGTCAGTGCTGAGGGAAGTGATAACCCGGAACATATGAATACAAAGGATACCCTACAGCTTATCCTGGGACAGCGGGCAGTGACGGAACAAGTAAGCACCTTGTTTGTGAAAAACATAAACAAGATTGAGGTACTAACCAAAGAGCTGGAACAATGGGATCGGCCGCGGATGAATGTGCCGGAGGGTTTTGTGCTGCCTCCGGGGGCAAAATTAATTTTACAGAACAAGAACTCTGATACCGACAAAATTTATTATACTATTGATGGCAGTACCCCCACTGTGGATAGTCCCATGTTTAACTGGAGTGCCAGCCGCTGGTGGCCTCTGCGGGGAGATCTGGATAAGATCAATGCCCCCCTTAAAATTACAGATGACATCTTAAAAGACCATGATAAACAAACCCTCACCATTAAGGCCCGGACCATAGGGCCGGGAAAGAAAGATAGCGATATAGTCACCTTTACCTTCTATATAGATCCTGACGCAGTTGATCCCACATTGGAGACAGGGGGGCCTACTACTGGGGTTTTTCTTGATCGGCAGGAGATTGAACTCCCGGTTGGAGGCACCTTCCAATTGGAGGCTAGGGTGGAACCTTTTAATGCGGACAACAAACATTTGATCTGGCGTTCCAATGATACCACGGTGGCCGTGGTAGATACCCAAGGTTTGGTGACAATGGTGGGTACAGGCAGTGCTGTTATCACCGTTGAAACTGTGGAAGGGGGCCACAGGGCTACTTGTCTTATCAATGGTACAGGTGGGGAAGAGGAGGATAAGATTGAAGTCGAGGAATACCTTGTGGAAGGGGATAATAATGTAAAAGCAGATCCCGTCGAAGGCGGGGGGGTAGATCCTGCTGAAACTGCCCCGTCCCCTGTGTCCGATGAAAGGTTATCCACAGATAGGTGGCAATACCTGATAAGCAGAGATGAATTATCTAGCCCAACAATAGATGGAACTCCGGGGAAAGAACAAGCCCCTTTAGGGCAACAAATATTTGCGATGTCGGTGGTAAATCCCACCCCCTTACAGGCGGATAACCATGAATTATCCACCACCTTGATTTTTCTATTTTTACTTCTTTCCGGTGCTGGTATAAAATACAGCGAATATGTGAAGGAGCTATAGTCAAAATGAATGGGCCCATATTGATCTACCTCAAGGATATGCTTCACGGCATTGCTAGCGGCCTATTAATACCAACCATAATCATCCTTATCTGCTTTTTGGCCTTGTCAGTGGTGGAATTAGGCGGTTTGCTAGTAGAAATCATAATGGAAAGACGTCGGGAAAAAACAAATGTACCCCAATTAATAAGTGCCCTGCCGGGAAAAGGTGCTGTGGAGATAATGGCTAAAATAGAACAAAGCTCCCTTTTTCTTCGGCAGAAGGAAGTTATTGCCGAGATAATCCGCCATAGGGAATTGCCATCTGCTTCTTTGCGCGCCCTGGCTCGACGCCTTCTATCGGCAGAGGAAAGCCATTTTACCAGCATAACTGATAGAACTGATCTAGTGGCCCGCTTGGCCCCTATGTTGGGCCTAATGGGCACCCTTATACCCCTAGGACCGGGCATAATTGCCCTGGGTCAAGGTGATACCCAAACCCTGGCCAGTTCCCTGCTCATTGCCTTTGATACCACTGTAGCAGGCCTGGCCGCCGCTGGCGTTGCCTACGGCATATCCCGGCTGCGGAAAAGATGGTATGAGGAGCAGATCAATACATTGGCAGCACTGTTGGAAAGTTTGCTGGAGGTGTTTGAAAATGGACGGGGGCTTGCGGAATAGAAGGTACAGCGGCCTTGGAAGGAAGGAAGACATCAATCCCCTGGAAGGGGTCATCAATGTTGCCGATATCATGCTGGTTTTTGCCTGTGGTTTGATGTTGGCCTTGGCTGTCTATTGGAATATTGATCTGGGCCCGGTAGGGGAACGAATTGATCTCCACAAGGGGCAGGAAATGACAGAGGACCCAAAAATACGGGACGATTTGGTGGAAAGTCCGGACCAGGGCGGCAGGTATGAACGGGTTGGTACTGTATACAAGGACCCGGCCACGGGACAGCTTTTTATGCTCACTGAAGGTGAGGGAAAATAGTTTTTCCCCGCCGCTAAAGTACATATTCGGATGGTGTTGTGTAAACCCAACAATATAAAAAAGGGGGAGAACAGGGCCCATGGTATCAAATAAAAAAGACACTACCCTAGTTGCAAGGCCGGCCCCGGACCCGGGGAAAAAACTTTATTTATTTGGTCCCTTGTTTTTTCTTGTTGCCGGGGTTCTATTGTTTTCCTTGGTACTGGATCTATCCTTGGGGGCGATGGTTTTTGCTAGCCCCGATTCCCTGATAATTGCCGGGGAAGGGGTGAAGGAGGAAGTGATCTTTACCCGGGAAGAATTAGAGGAAATGGAACGGGAGCAATGTCTTTACAGTTCTATAAATACTTGGCCCACCAAGAAGTGGTATGTGGGAGAAGGAATAAAGCTTATGGATTTGCTCCACCAGGCGGGCCTCAAAAAAGAGGCCACCCTCTTGAGATTCACCGCAGCCGATGGTTTTACCGTGGATTTAACTTATAAGGAGTTGTTTGAAGACCAGCGTTACTGTTTTCCCAATTTTAAGAAAGGGGCCGCCAGTGGGGAGGGACATGTACCCGGCAGTGCATCTAATGCTGTGGCAGTGGAACCCATCATTGCCCTTTATGCCGTGGAGGGAAGCAGTGACCCCGAATATATGAGTACCCTATATTCACCCCAGCTGATGTTAGGGCAACGGGCAGTGACAGAGCAGACGGGAAACTTATTTGTCAAGTACTTACATAAAATTGAGGTTCTTACCGATGACCTAGAACGGTGGGATGTGCCCCGGGGAAACCCTCCGGCGGGCCAGGTACCCAAGGGCAGCATGGTAGCCTTGAGCAATGATAACTGTGATGATGACAAGATTTATTACACCCTGGACGGCAGCACCCCCACCATTAACAGTCCCATGTACAACTGGATTGCCAGCCGCTGGTGGTCAACCCGGGCGGAAGAATTAGGCACCATCAACCATCCCTTGGGGCCTCTAGTGGAGGACACCACCATTAAGGCTGTTACCATTGGTCCCGGCAAGTTGGACAGCGAAGTGGCTGTTTTCCACTATCGGCTGGAAGGTGGGGAAGGGGATAAGGGAACCACCATCCTTTTGACCATTGGTGAATATGAAGTTGATGTGGATGGTGAAATTATTTACCTAGATGCTGTCCCCTTTATCAAGCCCGGTGTCGACCGCACCCTGGTACCGATACGTTTTATTGCCAAAGCCTTTGGTGTTGATATTGCTTGGAATCCCGAGGCCAGGCTAGTTATCATCAGCCTGGATGGTAAGGAGGTGGTCCTGGAGATCAACTCTAGCCAAGTGTATGTCAACGGGCTAGCCCGGACCATTGAATGTCCAGCTGAATTGCATCCTCCGGGCCGCACCTTTGTACCCCTGCGTTTTATCAGCGATATTTTGGGGGCCAAAAGTGTAGATTATGATGGGGAAAGCAGGCAGATAAGTATTATTTGGTAAGGAAGCGGTTTGTTTTACAACCGTGTCTATTTTTTTGCTGGGGAGGTGATGTATCCGTTTTGCTTATGTCACCCGGGTAAAATATTATCAGGAGGTAGTAATATGCCAAAAAAGGTGAATAGGATATCTGTACAGAAGGTTTTATCACTTATCTTGGGGTTACTTTTGCTTTTGAGTGGGGCTGGACAATTGACGGTACTTCCCGCCCGGGCCGCCGGAATGGAGGTACTTTATGAAGGACGGATTGACTTGCCAGCGGGCGAAACCTTTGCTGTAACAGCCTATAACTCAGGGGTATCTTATACGGTGGACATGGATACTCCCTTGGGGGCCCTCCAAATAGCGGGAGACCTGGCAGGCTTTGAGTATGATGTTACCGACAAGAACATTGATGCCTCGGGTGCCTTATTGCTGGACAATGTGGGCCAATATGAGCGGAAACCGGGCTATTGGTATGCTTATGTCAATGGTGCCTACAAGGATGGTTTTAACAATCCCGCCGGGGCCCTGAACCTTATTAAGCTCACTAATGGCGATGAAGTTGAATTCTATTATGCTGCCGATGTAAAGGGCAAAGAAGAAGATTTAGCTGCTGTTCAAGGGGCTGCCATAGCAGCGGTCATAGCCCACATAGGAACAGATGGGGCAGCGGTTACGGATACAGGGGAAAAGACAGATGTGGATGTCACCCAAGATGACTGGACCCTGCAGCTTTCAGGTGCCCGGGAAGAAACGGTTAGCAGGAGCTACTTTGAAGAGGGATTAGCCTGTCATTCAAGCCATCAGGTGTTTTGGACCGATGAGGATGGCAATGAATGGGGTGGGGTACCCCTTTGGCTCTTGGTGGCCATGGTGGATGACGATCCGGATGAAGGATCGGCCCATTACAACTTTAATGATGAACTGGCAAATGAAGGCTATACCATCGACGTTATTGCCGGTGATGGTTGGAAGGCTACCCTCGCTAGTGCAGACATCGCCCGGGATGATGGCTATATTATTGCCAACACCTTAAATGGCAAACCCCTGCCCAAGGAAACGCCGGGGGGTAAAGACTGCTGGCCCCTCCATTTAAAGGGAGAAAAGATCTTTGGTGGCCAACAGGTGGGTAACATTGTCCGCATTGAACTGACCGGCCTGCCAAAACCAGTAGAAGGATGGACATTAGAGCTGGTGGGTAAGGTTGGAGATTCCATCACCCAGGAAGAATTTGAAAAGGGGCAAGTCTGTATCGGGACCAAGGACCACTATGCCGAGTGGACCGATAATGAAGGGAAAGTTTGGTCCGGTACCCCCCTATGGATATTGGCCGGTGCTGTAGATGATATTGAAGAAAGCACCCATTGGACCTTTAATGATGTCGTGGCCCAGGAGGGTTATACCATACGCGTAGAGGCCGAAGACGGATTTTCCAGGACTTTTTCCAGCCAAGATGTGGCCCGCAGTGGCGACTACATTGTTGCCGATCGGGTAGATGGTAAACCTCTTTCTGCCAAACACTGGCCCCTCCGTCTTGTCGGTCCTGGTGTGACCAAAGAGGATGGTTCCCTGGGTGGGGCCGCTGTCGGCAACATTGTTAAAATTACAATTCCCGAATTGCTTACGCCGGCGGCGGAGGGGGGCTCTTGGAATCTTACCCTTACCGGTGCAATTGACTATATCATGTCCCAGGCAGAATTTGAAGAGGGCCTAGCCTGCCATAAAAAAGAATGGATAGATGCCGAGGGCCAAGTCTGGTCCGGGATGCCCCTTTGGTACTTGGCGGGTTGGGTAGATGATAAGGTACCCCACGATTTTAATGTCAATCTGGCTAATGCCGGGTATACAATCCATGTCAAGGCGGAGGATGGCTATACCAAGGATTTTGCCAGTCAAGATGTGGCCAAGAGCAGTGACTATATACTGGCCAATGAAGTAGATGGTGAACCCTTAACTGAATCCTGGCCCCTACGCTTGGTCGGTGACGGTGTAGCTACAGATGGTTCCTTAGGTGGTCACAGTGTAGGTGGTGTGGCGACTGTAGCCTTGACTGATTTTGAGGCAGAAACGCCTGTACCAGAAATTCGGATCATAAAATACGGCGAAGATGGCCAAACCGTTCTGGCTGAGGAGACAGTAACCTACCAGTGGATGGAGGAAAACTTGGAAGTAATTGGTGATGGAAAAACTGTTTACAGATATGAAGGAATCATTTTTGACCCCGAAGATGAATGGGGTGATAATATTGCTGTCCCGAAGGATTTCAAAATTGAGAATGCCGTAAAGGGTACCCGGGTCAAGGATTTAGTGGAACTTGTCGGAGGGATGGGGGCTGGGACCGAAATTGTTTTTGTGGCCAAGGATGGCTGGGAAACCAGGTTACCCTATTCCAGTATTTATACAGACCCAATGGTGCAGGAACGTCAGGGTGACGCCATTCTGGCATGGTATTCCGATGGCGAATATGTACCCGACTACGCTGGAATTCGCCTCTTCTTTACCCCCGGTGGGGATCATATCTACCGGCAAAAAGATATGCGGGACACCCTTCCGGAGGCTTACTGGCACTATTACGGTAAGGGCGGTACATTACTTCCCTCCTGTGCCGGTTTATCGGCAAAATGGCTTGCGGAGGTTTGGGTTTATTCTATGCCGGAAAAGGATTGGACACTGAAGTTGGATGGCAGGGAGATCGGTGGGCTGGAATATGAGGTGAGCAAAACCTATTGGGAGCAGGGTCTGACCTGTCAGTTTGGTGCCAACCATAAGTCTTCTTACACCGATGATAAAGGACGGGTGTGGGAGGGAATGTCCCTTTGGCTTTTGGCCGGATTTGTCGATGATGAGGATCAGCACTCCGACCATGCCTTTAACACTGCGCTGGCCGAGGCTGGTTACAATATCCTCCTCACTGCTGCTGACGGTCATTCTGTGACGGTCCACAGCACCGATATCATACGAAATAAGGATTATATTGTGGCCAGTATGTTAGATGGCCGAGCTATGTCAGAAGATGATAAACACTGGCCCCTGCGTTTGGTGGGCCCTGCGGTAAGTGGTAAGAATTCGATTTCACAAATTGTTAAAATTGAGCTTCTCCCGGATTCCGACATTGCCGGACATTGGGCGGAAGAGAGTATTAAGAAATTGATGGACAGGGGAGTAATAGAAGGCTATCCCGATGGCACCTTTAGGCCAGAAGAAAACATAACCCGGGCTGAGTTTGCTGCTTTACTAGTAAAAGCCTTTGGACTTGACGTCTCCGGTGAAAAGGTATTTGCTGACACAGCTGGCCATTGGGCTCAAAGTATCATCTCTACGGCTGAATACCATGACATCGTATCCGGTTATGATGAAAATACCTTTGGACCCAATGATCCGGTTACCCGGCAAGAAGTGGCAGTAATGATTGTCCAGGCGGCTCAACTAGATCCAAAGGCTAACTTACCGGCCTTTGCCGATGCTGACAGCATTTCTCCCTGGGCTAAAGATGCCATTGCCCGGGCGACGGCAGCTGGGGTCATCAAGGGATATCCCGACGAAACCTTCCAGCCCCAAGGAAAAGCCAGCCGGGCAGAGGCGGTCACGGTTTTAGTCAATTGCTTGGGCTAGATGCAAAAGGCAAGCAGTAGGGTTTTATGCTAAAGGATGATTGGGCAAAACTTCAGGGGCTTAGGCAACTATGTTTTGCCCAATTGTTACATAAAAAGTAGTGCCATTATTCGGTAATGCCCCTGATATTATCTAGAATAAAAGGAGTAAAAAAATGAAGTGCAGGGAATTTATCTTTAACATCTGCCGGGACAGGGCCGGCCCAGTGATTGTCCTGCTGGTGTATTTCTTACTGTTGACCAATCCTATTCCGGTGGCAGCAGGATGTGGGCACAATGCTGGCCGGGCTGACCATATTCTTCTTTCTTGGACTGGGGATCCCTTGACCACGCAGACTATTTCCTGGCAGGCCGGGGCGGGAAGCGGCCAAGATTCCCTCCAATATATTGCCGCCGCCAAATATGACGGTACTTTTTCCGATGTTGGGAAAGTGAAGGGAAAGGGAAGCCCCCTTGATAAGGACTATTGGCGCTTTACAGTAACCCTAAGGGGTTTATTACCTAAAACCGAATATCTTTATAGGGTCGGCGGGGAAGGGGATTGGAGTGAACCTGCCTCTTTCACCACCGCCGCACCGGAGGATCGTTTTTCCTTTCTTTATATGGGGGATGTCCAAGAAGGTTATGAAGATTGGGGTGACATGTTGGCCCAAGTTTGGAAGGAAAATCCCCAACTCCGGTTTGTCCTTATGGGTGGCGACCTGGTGGATAAGGGAAATGATTTAAGTGAATGGCAGCAATTTTTAACTGCCGCCGGGCCCGTTTTTAGGAGCCTACCCCTACTAGCGGCGGTAGGAAACCACGATGATACAAACCTATTCCGGACCCTTTTTGCCTTACCTACCAATGGGCCCAAGGGGCATGAGGGGACTGTCTATTCCTTTGACTATGGTAATTGCCATATCACGGTATTGAATAGCAATTGCATGGGCATTCCCGGTACCCTGGGTTTTGATGACTTGGCCCATTGGCTGCGGCAGGATTTAGCCTCCAGCCGGCAGACCTGGAAGTTTGTGGTTTTTCACCATCCCCCCTACCAGGTGGTTCAAAACTGGCGGGGAGAACACCTGCAAAAGAACTGGGTACCTTTTTTGGAGGAAGGTGGTGTGGACCTGGTCTTTAGTGGCCACCAACATGTTTACATGCGGACAAAACCACTATGGGAAGGTTGTATTCAGCCCGAGGGGCAGGGTATTGTCTATGTAATGGGCAATTCAGGCACTAAATACTATGGGCCCGGCCCTGATCAGGACTATATTACTCAGCAGGTGGCCTGGGTAAGCAATTACCAGTTGATTGAGATTGACGGCAACACTTTATATATGACGGCCAAGGCTGCTTCGGGTGAGGTAATAGATACCTACAGGATAGTAAAGGGGAGCGGGGTCGTTGACAATCGCAATGATGAAATTTGCCCCGCCGGTTTTAGGTATTATTTCATCCCCTGGTGGCTATTACACCCTGTAAAGACTCCTATTGACTATGCCGCCGTCCTTACACAGGCTAATGCGATTATAAGCGCTAACTTGGAGGGTTTCCCCAGCTATTTTACAAATTGATCTTTCGATCAGATGGGCTCCTCCCTATATGTTTTTAAATGTGTTATTTCCCAAGTATGGGGGTTAAGGATATGCAAGCACTTATTTTTCGCCAGAAAACATTTGCCTACCTACTTCTCCTTATATTTTGCTTTTGGGGTAACGGCTGTGGCCCAGTAGAAGATCATCCCCCGGGGGCCGTTATTATCGAAGGAGTTGGTGTAGAAAGTACAGTATCCTTCACTTTGGAAGAATTAAAGGCCTTGGAAGATGGCCTGGTGGAGGCTGATTACTATGCCCTTAATTCCTATGGCACCGAGGGGCGTTTCCACTTTAAGGGTATTTGGGTATGGCATATAATAGAGAAAATGGTAAATTTGCAGGATGATGCGGCGGTAGTCAACTTCATTGGCCAGGATGATTACCAGGTGGAGTTTACCCTGGAAGATGTAAAAAAGGAAGATTATATAGATGAAGGGGACCCGGCAGTAAAACACAAGATGATCATAGCATGGGAAGAAGATGGAGTAGAGTATGATCCTAGCCGAGGCAATCCCTTCCAGCTGGTGGTTGGCCAGCGGGAACCCGGGGATGTGAATAGGCCCTACTGGGTGCGAAATCTCAAAATTATTCGTATAGATTAGTAGTTACTAGCCCGTGGTGTTTATAAAATCATCGCTTACAAAGTATCTAAACCATACTATAAACCGACCTAATTATCGTTATGCAAAGATCCTTTGCTTCCTTCAATCTGGTACTAAGGGTTATACCCAGTAGTGGCAATTAGTACTACAGGGCTTGAAATCTATAGAAGATGGCTATCTAGGCTGGGGGGTAATATTGTGGAAGTAACAAAAAATCACCCAAAATACTACCTGGGCAATAGAGATCTGTTGATCATTGCCGTATTAAGCGGTATTGGTGGGGTGATGAGTACCTATGTAGGCTATTTGGGCAACCTGATAAACCAAGTTTTTGGTGTACCCTTTGGTGCAGGGCAATTTGCTTCGGGGTTACATGTCTTTTGGTTTATTTTAGTGGCCGGGTTGGTAAAAAAGCCCGGTGCTGCCAGTGCCGCGGGCCTTCTTAAGGGTATTATTGAGCTATTGACCGGCAGCACCCATGGTGTGGCCATTGTTTTGGTTTCCCTAGTTCAGGGGCTGTTGATTGATCTGGTTCTTTTTCTCTTCAGGCACCCTAGTATGGTCAGTTACATGCTGGCCGGCGGCATTTCCGCCGCTTCTAATGTTTTTATCTTTCAACTTCTTTATTTTTCTGGGGCACCTATTACATATATTATTTTTATCGGCTCCCTAGCCTTTGTTTCTGGTATTCTCTTGGCTGGCAGTTTTGGGTGGAGTGTTTTGGATGTGGTACTGCAAGCCAGGCCCTATCGCATTTCTGCCAGGGAAGAAAACAGCATAATTGCTCCTGATAAAGGAGTTAAAACAGCCCCCTCCACCATTAAAGTTGTTAGCACCTTCCTTTTGATACTATTATTGGCTGGGGGGGCGGTATACTATTTTGCCCTTGTTTTTGAACCACCTTGGATTGCCCCCCTCATTCAAGTAGAAGGGGCAGTAGAAAAGACCATTTCCCTTCCCCTGGAACACTTTACCTCCCATGAAACAACGATTAGGGCCGAATTGCAGGGCCAGGTCAAATATGTCCCCCCCCAAGAATATACGGGGATTCCCGTCTATGCCATATTACAAGAATCAGTACCCTCAAGTGAAGCTACGAAACTCAAGGTTATGGCTTCTGATGGCTATATGGTGGAGTTTGATTTGATAAAGGTGTTAAATGATAACCAGATGCTCCTCATCCGTGAAGGGGATAGCCTACGGCTAATAGCCGGAAATTATGAGGGAGGCCGTTGGGTAAGGATGGTAAACAAGTTTATTATAGAGTAAGTAAACAAAAATCAGCCTAACTCCTTTTTCAAGCTAAGGGAGGGAATTGATATGACAATGCCCCTCGTAGCCATCAATAATTTATCCTTCACCTACAATGGCACTGTCTCTCCTGTACTGAGGAACATTAACCTGCAGGTATACCCGGGGCAATTTTTAACCATAACTGGTCCCAGCGGCTGTGGAAAATCCACCCTGGCCCTCTGCTTGGCGGGTTTTATTCCCCATGCCTATCCGGGAAAAATGACCGGCAGCATTCACATACAGGGGAAGGATACCCGGGATTATCCGGCCGGAGGTTTATCGGGTATTGTGGGCCTGGTGCAGCAAGATCCGGAGGCTCAACTTTGTACCTTGACGGTAAAGGATGAAATAGCCTTTGGCCCGGAAAATCTTTGTTTGCCACCGAAGGTGATAAGAAAGCGGGTTTTAAGCGCCCTGGAAGCTGTGGGAGCTAAAGATTTGCTTGCCAGGAAGGTTCATACCCTTTCTGGGGGTGAAAAACAGCGAATAGCCATTGCCTCAGTGCTGGCTATGAATCCTTCCCTTTTGATCTTGGATGAACCGACGGCAAATCTGGACCCTTCCTGTACCAGGGAGGTATTGCTTACTTTGGGGGAACTAAAGGGAAGGCAGAAAACTGCCATTATAGTCCTAGAACATCGAATAGATAGGTTAGCCGGTATTACCGATAGACTTTTTTATATGGATAAAGGAAGATTATTCACGGCCCGGGGTCCGGATAAATTCAAAAAAAAATATGTACCCAGCAAAAGGCGCCACGGGCCCATGTCAGCTGGGGTCCAGGTTGCAAATAAGACTAATGCAAGCAATAACAATAAAGTGCTTCCCCTATTGACAGTGGAAAATTTGCGGGCTGGCTATGCTGCTAGGGACGTTTTTAGCGATCTCAGTTTTTCCATTTATTCCGGGGAAACCCTGGCCCTTATGGGGGATAACGGTAGTGGCAAAACCACACTTTTATTGGCATTGTTGGGTCTTTTGCATAATACAGGGGGCAGTATATACTTTAGGGGCGAAAATATAACCAAAATGAAGGCCTCCCAGCGGGCCCGGGAGATGGGCCTAGTTTTCCAAAACCCTAACCACCAGATATTTGCTCCTACTGTTACTGAAGAAGCAATGCTGCCTTCCCTTTATTTAAGCCCGGAAACGCCGGGGCAAATCAAAGGCAAGGTTAAAAAGCTGCTGGGGGAATTTGAACTATTAAAGTATGAAAATCTTAATCCCTTTACCCTGAGTTTGGGGGAGAAAAAAAGACTTACTCTCCTTTCGGTCCTGGCCTATGCACCGTCCCTTTTACTTTTGGATGAACCCCTTGTGGGGCAGGATAGCCGGCGACTGGGGATTTTTTTCGCTGCTTTACAAAAGCACCGGCACCGGGGAGGAGGGGCATTGATGATCTGCCATGAACCAGAGGTGGTTCATTCTTGCTGCCAAAGGGTTTTGTTTTTGGAGCAGGGTAAATTGCTCATTAATGCCCCGGTAAAGGAAGCCTTTTGCCAATTGGAAAAAATGGGGCGCGGGGAATATTTGCCCTTACAGGCCGAGGGGAAGTGGGGGGAGTGAATTTACACCTTAAAGGCAAATATAAAACCTTACTCCCAAAAGCAAAACAAAAAGACATTTATCCCGGTTTGACCTATGTCGATAACCCATCCCGGATTCACTCTTTGCACCCCCTTATCAAGTTGGCCTTGCTGTTTTGCTTTGGTATAATGGTTTTTGCCGTTTCCACGGTTATGGGTCAGGTTCTTCTCTTTTGCCTGCTTTTAACCGCCTGTCTCCTGGCCCAATTGGGTAGCTCTTTTTTCCTTCGCAGATTGAGATTTATTTTTATATTTTGTTTTTTTATCTTCCTGGTCCAAGCCCTGACGGTAAAAGAAGGCTTTTTGATCTGGCGTTTTTCCCTCGGCTACTTTCACCTATCTTTATGGTCAAAGGGGCCCTGGGAAGGTTTACGAATGGCAATGCGTTTTATCAATATTATCGGCTCTAGTTTCTTGTTTGTGGCCACTACAGATCCTAATAGGTTGGCCTATGCCCTAATGCAGGTTGGACTTCCATATCGCCATGGCTTTGCCCTCATAACAGCCCTCCGTTTTATCCCGGTTTTTCATCTGGAGTTGGAGCAGGTAAAAAATGCCCAAGCGGCCAAGGGTATAGAGCTGGAAGGACTTTCACCTAAGCAACTGCTGCGAGCCCTCAAATATATTTTGCTCCCCCTGGTTGTCTCTAGTTTGAGCCGGGTGGATAATTTGACCCTTTCCATGGAGGGCCGGGCCTTTGGTTTACACCCCCAAAGGACTTATATGCACTCCCAAGTATTATCAGAGAAAGAAAAAATAGTGCTTTTTATGATTCCGCCCGCATTTTTGCTTCTATATTTTATTTGTAATTGCCCGGCAGCGCTCCTTAATACCATCCTGAATATTGCAAAGTCCCTTTGGCACTGACCCGTAAAGTTCTTTTGTTCTTAAGTTATCTTTCGTTGACATGTAGAAGGGATGAAAGCCGGGGCTCCTTAACAGCAATGAAATTGACACCCTATTTCCTCCGGAGCAAGCAAAAGAGGGTTATAGACAAAGCGTCTATAGCCCTCTTTTCATTGGCAGTTCTAATAGCCTGGCGGACTTTTATCCGCCTATTTCCGCTCCACTAGTTACGGATGTTTCCAACCCTTCTTCGGTGGTGGCCACAACAATGGCACCGGCAGCATCACCAAGAATATTCATGGAAGTACGGATCATGTCAAAGATTCGATCTACTCCGGCGATAAGCAGTATACCCTCCAGGGGTAATCCCACTGCCTGCAGTACCATACTCAGCATGATCATACCGGCTCCGGGAACACCAGCGGTCCCAATAGAGGCTAAGGTGGCGGTGAGGATGATCATTAGGTACTGGGGAAGTCCAAGCTGGATTCCATAGACCTGGGCGATGAAGTAAGCACAGACACCTTGGTAAATGGCTGTACCGTCCATGTTAATCGTGGCTCCCAAAGGCTGAACAAAGCTGGAGATTTCACTGGGTACACCCAAGTTTTCTTGGGCATTGCGCATAGAAACAGGGAGTGTAGCTGCACTGGAGCAGGTGGTAAAGGCTACTGCCCAGGCCTCAAACATCCCCCGGAAGAAATCCATTGGATTTATTTTGGCGAAGAAATAAACGGCTCCGGAATATACAAGAGCTGCATGCAAAATATTGGCAATATAAACGGCCAGGAGTGCCTTGGCTAGGGGTAGCAGTACATCTGCACCACTGGTGGCTGTGACCCAAGCCATAAGGGCCCCGGCGGCATAGGGTGCCAGGTTCATGATCATACCGGTTATAGTATACATGGTTTCGGCTAGGCTCTCACAAAAAGCCAAGAAAGGCTTTCCTTTATCACCGACCATGGTGGCACCGATGCCGACGAATAGGGCGGCAACAATAATTTGCAACATGTTATCCGTGGCTAGAGAATCAATGATGTTAGTGGGTACCATATCAAGGAAAACATCGATAATGTTTGGTATGGGTGCTGCTTCATATTCACCTACCTCTGTCAATATAAAGCCTGCTCCGGGCTGCATAATTAGTGCAATGATTATGCCAATAACAATGGCGATGGCAGTTGTAAGAAGAAAGTAGACTATGGTTTTACCGCCGACACGGCCTAGTTTTCTTATATCCCCTATACTGGAAGCCCCCACTACAAGTGAGGCAAAGACCATGGGTGCAATAAGCATCTTGATTAAACGGATAAACAAATCGCCTACTGGTTTGAGTGCTGCCAATTGCGGGATAAATAAACCCAGGATAGCGCCAATCAGAAATCCGATTAGGACCTTTTGCCATAGCTTCATCTTTAAACCTCCTTTGAAGATTTAATAAGATACAAAACCATGTCCCAAGGTTTCGGTTCCTAATTTATCACCCCCGAAAATATTATTTGTTCATAAGGATCAAAAACCTATCCTGAAGTCTATTCCGGTTCATGCAACCGGGCAACTTGCACAATTATTGTGATGTGCCTCAATATTATATATTGTCCTTGAAAAGGGAAATTCCTGCCTGCAAATTCATATTTGTCCCAAATCCAGTAATTTTAGCTATTTAGAACAGAATAAAACCATTATAAAGATTCTTCAAAATTGACAGGGGGGTAAGGTAAGCTTATAATTGTAGTGGGTTGGGCTGAAAAGGATTAAATGGGAGTGATTTATATGGCTAGGCCACCTAAATGGCGGTGGGTTGAATTTATTCCCAAGATAACACATTTTAAACCAGCCGGTCTTCCTATGCGGGACTTAGACGAAATTGTCCTCACCCACGAAGAATTAGAAGCTATTCGCCTAAGTGATAAAGAAATGCTTGAGCAGGAAACATGTGCCCAAAGAATGGGAATTTCCCGGCCTACCTTCCACCGCATAATCAAGGGAGCCAGGGGGAAGGTGGCTGAAGCCCTAGTTGGAGGCAAGGCCATTAGAATTGCCGGTGGACGCTATCGGGTAGTTAAACGGTATTACCATTGCCACAGTTGCAACCATAGCTGGGATGGACCCCTTGTCACGTGCCCGCCGGAAGAAACCCACTGCCCCCAATGTGAAAGTGGGGATGTTGATGGTAAAAATGAAAGCGATGGTCGTGGGGGCCGCCACCGACGTAGGAGGGGCCGGGGGGAGGAATAGAGGACACTAGGTTTTTTTATATTTTCTGCCTTGACAGGAAGAGCTAGGGGTTGGTATACTGGCTGTAGCAATACCCCCATGGGTATATTAAAATGTGGAGGAGGTATTTATCATGGCCACAAGAGTAATAGTCTACAGCACTCCCACCTGCCCTTATTGCAACCTGGTTAAGGAATATTTAGAAGAAAATGATGTGGATTTTAGTGTAATTGATGTGACAGTTGACCAAGAAGCAAGGGAAGAATTTATCCGCAAGGGTTATCGGGGTGTCCCGGTGACTGTTATTGGTACAGAAGAAATAACAGGTTTTGATGTTTCTAGATTGGAAAAAGCCCTGGCTGAACTCCAATAACATTAATTGTAAGGACAATGAATATTCCCCCCAATTACCTGGGGGGAAATATTTTACCCCCGGGAATATACTGTCTGGAAAGAAATATTTCCAGCGAGCAGGAATTCCAAATGCTAAAAAGAAAGCAATCCTAATCCTATAGGCGAATATGTTAATAACAATATAATATAAGGAAAGGGGGTATAGGGTTGAGGTTGTCACAGCGCGTATTAACCGTGCCGGAGTCTCCTATTAGAAAACTTACTCCTCTGGCTGATAAGGCAAAAAAAACGGGACGGAGGATCTATCATTTAAATATTGGTCAACCAGATCTGCCTACTCCAGAAGGCTTTTTAAAGGGGGTAAAAAATTTCCGGGGGGAAGTTTTAAGTTATTGCCCCTCCCCGGGGCTTCCGGAACTTTTGCAGGTGTTTTCTGATTACTATCGCCAGCGGGAAATTCCGCTGGCACCAGAAGAATTGCTGGTTACAAATGGTGGCAGTGAAGCTTTACTTTTTTCCTTCATGGCTGTCTGTGATCCTGGTGATGAAATGCTTGTTCCCGAGCCCTTTTATACCAGTTACTACCTTATAGCCAGAGCCCTGGGCATCAAACTGTGCCCAGTGCCCACTTTTGTTGAAGACGGTTTTCACCTTCCAGCCTGGGGAGAATTTGAAAGACGTATTACACCCCGCACCCGGGCCCTACTGGTGACAAATCCCGGTAATCCCACCGGGACCGTCTACACAAGAGAAGAAATGAATATGTTGGGTGAGTTGGCTAAAAAATTTAACCTATTCTTGATTGCTGACGAAGTCTATCGGGAATTTGTTTATGAAGGTGAACATAAGAGTTTTTTAGAGTATTCTACCCTTTGGGATCGGATTCTGTTGGTCGATAGCATCTCCAAACGCTTTAGCGCCTGTGGTGCACGGATTGGCTCCTTAGCATGTAAAAATCCGATAATTAGGAAACAATTGCACAAGTTGGCTGAAACCCGTTTGGCAGTAGCCATGATGGAACAAATGGGAGCCATCGCCCTTGCCGAAACACCCTCTGACTATTTTCAGAGGGCTAACTTGGAATACAAACGGCGGCGGGATATAACTGTTGCTGGGCTACAGTCTATTCCAGGGGTCTATTGTCGTCGTCCGGAAGGGGCCTTTTATATTCTCGCTCGGCTTCCAGTAGTCGACGCTGAGGATTTTGCCGCTTGGCTCCTACAGGATTTTTACCTTGACGGTGCTACTGTGATGCTGGCCCCGGCCAATGGTTTTTATTTAACACCTGGCAAGGGGAAGGACGAAGTTCGCATTGCATATGTCCTCAAAGAGGAAGACCTGGTTGATGCCCTGGCCATACTTAAAGAAGGGTTAAGAGTGTATAATAATAGATCAACGGCTAGTTCGGGATGAGGCCGGGCTTTAGTTAGGCTATCCAATGCCAAGCCTTTTACCAAAGGTTATTATGGATATTGCCATTTTTCCATTGCGGGATCTATTTAATCTATAAGGATGGCCAGGACTAGGCTACTGGCTGTTTCTTTTTATTCCGTTGGGGGAAAGGCAACAGGCAAGTACCCCAGACGATGTCTTGCCTGTTTATAGTGAAGCGGAGGATCTTTAAAGATCCTCCGCTTAGTTTTCGATAACATCGCCGGGCACCTCCGGGCAGTAATTCATGCCGCCCAGGGCGGCACCATTTAAAAGATGAAATAGAATAGGGTAGTGGCTAGTGACCGTAGTTATCCTTATCCCGGGCTTGGGCATAACGGGAGCCCATTGGTAATAGCCAGTGGTTAACCATACATAAAATATAGGTTGACCATACAGGGAAAAGTTGATATGCTACATATAGTAAATATAAACGCTAGGAGGGTATATGTATTGGAGAAAAAAACATTCATGTCTTTGCGGGAGATGTTGAGAGCGGGCTTAATGGCTGCTTTAACAGGTGTTCTGGCCTGGGTTCAGATTCCTTTACCCTTTAGCCCCGTACCAATAACAGGGCAGACCTTTGGGGTTATGCTGGCCGGTTCCCTTTTGGGGGCCAGAACAGGTTTTATCAGTATGCTATTATTTTTACTTCTAGGGACAGCGGGAGTGCCAGTATTTGCCGGTGCCAAGGCCGGGATAGGGGTACTTCTCGGCCCCACGGGGGGGTATCTTTTGGCCTTTCCCCTGGCCGCCTATATTATCGGCCGCATTGCCTGTCCACCCCGGGGGGCCTCGGGGCTAATGCGGATGGGTTGGGCAAATTTAATTGGGGGTATTTTAGTTATTTACACAATGGGAACTATACAACTTGCCTTGGTTGCTAATATGGATCTTAGTACTGCATTTGTCGCAGGTTCTCTATATTTCATACCCGGGGATCTCTTGAAGGTGGTGGTGGCAGCCGCTGTGGCTAGTCGTGTGCGGGCTATTATACCGCATTTTAAACTGGAGGGAAAAGGGGAAGGATAAAATACATAGATAGCCAGGACCTGAAAAAGGCCTTTAAACCCCGGAGTTTTAAACGGGGTTTTTCTTTTTAAGGCTGGCATTACGTCGCTGAAAACGATAAAATAGTGGCACAGTGCTAAACAACAAGCCCAATTATTAATGGGGCAACTGCCCTTAACTATAAAACAAGGGTTTCAAATGGCAGAAAGGAAGGGGAAGTATTGGTGAAGAAATTGTACCGGTCGCGAAGGGACAGGATCTTGGGCGGGGTTTCCGGCGGTATAGCTAATTATCTGGGAATAGATGTTGTTCTAGTGAGGATTATATGGGTAATATTATCCTTGGGCGTTGGGAGTGGCCTTATCGGTTATATTATTTGCTGGGTTATTATTCCCGAAGAGCCCCTTGGACATTCTACCAAGCAGGGTGATGTCATTGATACGGCAACGGGGGAGGGGGGGCGACGGGTCATCGGTTTGTTTTTAATGGGGTTGGGTGTTTTTTGTCTTCTACGCAGGTTGAGTGGCGTATTTTTATCTTTGCTAAATAGGTTTTTGCCGGGTATATACTGGCATCAGTTATGGCATTTAGCCTGCTCTCTTTTTTGGCCCTTGGTGCTAATACTAGCAGGAATAGCCCTGATGGTTGGGGCCCTTGGGAGGAGAAGATATTGAAAAGCCAGCGCTTTTTACTGGGACTGTTTTTGCTGTCAGTTGGTTTTGTATTGTTTCTGCAGAGACTTGATTTGATCCCTTTTTTTTCTCTTGGGGAAACTTTAGCCAAGTATTGGCCCGTTATACTGATTGGGATTGGGTTTTACCTGGCATGCAACCGCGGTAATGCCATAATTATTGTAATCATGTCTTTGTTTGTACTTCTGCTTTTAGGGGCGGGCTTGGCCTGGTTGGAAAACTCAGGTGGGGACTGGAATAATTATAACCGGGGGCGGGATGAGGTGATTATTCCGCGACAGATTGAGGTTCTGCCCATACCCCGGTTACAAAGATAGTTTAGCTGCTATATAATAATGGTAAATCTTTTAGTCATTTTCTGATCTGGGGCCTTTTGGCCAATGCCGGGGTTGCCAATAAAATCGATATAGAATTACAGCGATTATGGTAGCGGCACTGACCAATTGTGCGGTACGATAAGGGCCAAACATAAGGCTATCTGTCCGGAATCCCTCTATAAAAAAACGCCCCAGGGAATAACCGCCAATATATGTTAAAAAAATATCTCCAGTGCAAAGATCCTTACGGCGGCGCAGCCATAGAAGGAGAAGGAATATAAATATATTCCACAGGAATTCATAAAGGAAGGTGGGATGGCGGTATGCACCGGCAATGTACATGGCCCAGGGGAGGTCTGTGGGGTAGCCGTAGGCTTCTTGGTTAAAGAAATTTCCCCAACGACCGATGGCTTGGCCCAAAATAAAGCTGGGGGCAACTATGTCCGTCAGTTTTACAAAGGGAAGCCCGTAATAACGGGTCATAATATAGCCTACCAGCAGCCCACCGATGATTGCCCCGTGGATGGCGAGGCCGCCCTCCCAGATCATAACAGTTTCCAGCGGGTGTAGGCTGTAATAATCCCAGCGAAAGATCACATAAAATAAACGAGATCCTATTAATCCCCCCGGAATGGCCGCCAAAAGCACATTGAAAAACTGGTCTAGGTCAATGCCCTCGCGTTCCACTTCCCGGGTGGCCAGGTATATCCCAATAAGGATAGCCGATGCGATTAAAAGGCCATACCAGCGGATGGGAATGTTTCCAATCTTAAATGCGACAGGATTAGGATTCATTTCTTTGCCCCTTTCTGAGGGTTATGTTAAATAAATGCCCCGACTTGATGGGATGTTATGCCCCTAGTGCATTAGGCGGAAGGAGGAATGCCCTTAGAAGAATTCGATTATACGCTTTAAATTCCTCTTTTCATTTTTACTAACGGTGGATATAGTGTTTTTATATGGCATTTCCCCTAGTATAGTGTCCACCTGGACACTTCCACGGCAAAAGCCGCCTAGACTAATTTATGCCCCACATGAAGAGGATGTATTTTGAAAAGCCGCCCACACGGATAATTATCCGCCGGGTGCGGCCTGTAGTACAAGGTAAAGGAAACATATCATTGCTGATACTTTCTTTCTTAGAGGACTAAAAATGGGGGGGTGATGGTGGGATGAAACATCCGGTTGCTAGTGATGCCAGAAAAAATATCTACAACCGCCTACGGCGAATTGAAGGACAGGCACGGGGGATTCAAAGAATGGTGGAGGAGGGAAAGGATTGCACCCAGATTATTACCCAGCTTACTGCCCTTCAGGCGGCGGTTAAGAATGTAAGCAAGCTGGTCTTGAGTAATTACTTGGAATGCTGCATAGAAGAAGAAATGTCCCGCAGTGGTGATTACCGAGCGGCGATAAGACGACTTTCGGAAATACTTATTCAGGCCAAACTGTAAACGGCGAGAAACCAAAAACGAACCACGAGACCCGTTTTAGACGGGACTCGCGGTATTTATGGACAATAATTTATCTTGTTTCATTGGAAATAACGAAGGATGCCCGCAGTTATGCCTGCGGCTACTTTTTGTTGAAAACTATCCTGCCGCAGAAGTGCTTCTTCCGGCGCGTAAGAGAGAAAAGCTGTTTCTACCAATACCGCCGGTACGGTGTTATTGCGGAGGACATAATACTTGCTGTCCCTTACGCCGACCCGGCGTAGGCCCGGGTTCTTTGCCAGCTCATCCATTATATGCACTCCCAACCTACTGCTCTCCTGACTCCGGGGGTTAGCACTGGAATAATAGACGGTGGAACCATTGGTCGCCGGGTTATAGTTGTAGTCGGCATGGATGCTAACAAATAGATGGGGCTTATGGGAATTGCTGAGGTTTACTCTTCCTTCCAAACTAACATCCCGGTCCTGCTGTCGGGTTAAAATAACCCGGGCTCCTTGTGCTTCCAAAAGGGCAGCAGTTTTTAATGTAATGGGTAAAACAACATCTTTCTCCTTTGTGCCATAGGTTGGGCCAATGGCACCGGGGTCACTTCCCCCATGGCCAGCGTCCAGCATAATTATTTTACCCTTAAGAGCACCTTTAGATTCTAGGTCCACGGAACCTTCGAAGTTGGGATCATCACCAGGGTTAATGCCTAGTAGAACTTGGAGCCCGCCGTCTCCTGTAGCCCCTAGTTTAGCATCTACTTGCTGTAATTTGTGTTCCAAGAAAATTGTATTATCACTAATATGTAAATTGCTAAAGGGCCCGGGGGCAAGGGATCTTTTAACTTCCGGAATTTCCATTTTGGGTATTTCTAATGTTATTCGCCCTGGGCCGGTCCTTAGTTTTCCGCCTAGGGGATGTGTCCCCTTAACTAGGAAGCTGTAAAGGCTATCATTTACCCGGCTTAAGGTTATTTCATTTATCCCCGGGGCAGGAGCATCTTGAGTTTCTTGGCTCAAAGTTGTATACCAAGCAGCCAGGTAGGCGCTTTTTCCTTGGAAGGATATTTTAAGCCATTTCTCATCACCCTTTGTTATTACCTGTTCAACGGGCACCTTGGTGCCGGCGGGTAGGCCGCCCAGGCGCAGTGAGTCCTCCCCAGGTGCCTTCCGCACATTGAGGTTGGACATAAGGGTGGCCATGGTAACTTTTTTACCGGGAATCACCAAGCGCAGTCCCCAAGTTGTCCCATTATCAATGAAACGATATTGTATTTCAGCGGTCGGAACAGAAGGAAACTGGGTGTTATTGTCGGCTTGCTCTCCCGGATCCCGGTCATTATTTATAGTTGGATCATCTTGGAACGGGGGTTCTTCAATTCCGGTTTGCCCCCCACCGGTATCTTTCTTTGGAGGTTCTGATATGGCAACTATATCTGTATATTCACCAGCTATGTAGGCTTTTTGCCCTTGATAGAGTATCTGCAGCCAGGTTTCACCTTGATATTGCACCAGGTCCTTTACCGCAATGTCGGTTCCAAGGGGTAATTGCCCTATTCGGGGCGAATTGACACCCGGGTTAGTTCTCACGTTAAGGTTGGCGGTTGTCGTTGCCAGTAAAAGGTAGCCATTGCCATCATTTGGCGGGGATTTTTCCGGTTCGCGGGGTGGGGAAGTGGTCGTAAGGGATGTATAGGCGGCAGAGATGTACCCCACCCGCCCTTGGTATTGCACCTTCAACCATGTTTCCCCGTCGAGATTTTCCACAGCTTGTACAGATACTTCCGTACCCTGGGGTAGTGTTAGGATTATCGTCGATTTTGTACTGGGACCAGTTCGCAGGTTTAAATTGCTCCTAGTCGTGGCCTTAAGCTCTGGGCTGGATACCCCGGCCCCTCCTTGCCCATTATTCCCGGCAAGTCCAACACATTTGAGCATGACTTGGGCTGCTTCGTTCCGTCGAAGGGGCTGCTGGGGTTGAAAACGCCCTTGGGTATCACCACTAAATAATCCTCTTTCCCGGGCAATGGCTACAAAACTTAAGGCCCAAGGACTGATTTTATTATCATCGGTAAATCCCGGTTTCCCCCTAAAGGTTTCTGCTTCTTGAGTCAGCCCTAGGGCCCGGACTAAAACAACCGCTGCTTCTTCTCTTGTCACCGGTGTAAGGGGCCCAAAGGTGCCATCACCTCGGCCTTGCATAATTCCTTCCCGCACCACTGCCGCTACAGCCTCCTGGGCCCAGGAGGGAATCTGCCAGGCATCTTTAAAGGAAAAAACAGGTTTGATTTCCGGGGGCAAACCCAAGGCTTGGGTGACAACTACCGCAAATTCTCCCCGATTTATGGCTCGTTGGGGAGCAAAGGTACCATCAGGATTTCCGGAAAATATTCCTTGGGATACAGCCGCCAAAATAGCGTCTTTGGCCCAATCATCCTCAATATCACTAAAATTGGGGGGGTTGGCCAGGGCTGTAGCCGTTGAGAAGCTCAATACCACCAATAATAAAAAAGCACTAATTTTTTTCATATTATTCACCCCGGTCCTTTATGATTGCCTTGCACAGACAAGTGCTGATTCTTTGGGACACCTCCTTGTCTGGACTGACCCCCTCTAAACACATGCATATTTATTCTATACCAACATATATTTCCCCTTGATGTAATAATTTCCAATTATGGTGCGGAAAGGGCTTCCCTTTTTGGTTAGACTGCTGGATGTCCTCGCATGTTCCATTATGCTATAAAAAAAGAGGATTTTTAGAATAAAAAGAGAAACTCCCATTAAACAGAACTATAACTATACAATATAAGTTAGGGGTGAAGGCTGTGCCGCCATATATACTTCTCCATTGAAGGCATATATCCCTACAGTAATTAAAGTGGAGGTTAAAAAGGCATGGCTAGTAGGTACAAGTCGATTGTTATTGGTGCTGCCCTTGGTTTAGCCGCAATGCCGGTTATCATGGCCCTGTCCTGGGGGCTTTTGCTGGCATCGGGTTGTGTGCAGGGTGTTACTAACATAAATAGATTTCAAACAATACTACCATGGGCTGGTTTGTTTTCCCTCTTTGCCGCACTGGTAGCCGCGCTGTTTTTCGTTTACCAGGGGTATAGGCTAGACAAAAGAGGGTTACTCTCTAAAGACGTTGGGGATATGAATAAAATCCAAAGCAATTAAAAACTGCTGACTTTAGGCAATGATAGTGCTATAAGTGGATTTTCCGAAAAGGGGGTAATACAGCCCTAGATTGGAGAAGTGATCTATTGCCAAAACGTGGTCAGGAATTTAGAGCCGAAATTATAAAGGCCCGGCCAAGGCTATCCCCCGAAACGATATCCCAAAGCCCATCATCCCTACTCCACTTTGTTCGTTGGGTGACTGAAAGGGGAGAAGGGCTGACCCAAAGGGAACAAACTCTTATTCGGAATCACCGTATTATGCTCCATGATTGCGCAGCAGAAGAATTGAGACGGGAGTTTAACAATATTCTTCTTAGTCCTGCCGTTTTGGATGCCCTTGAGCTGATGGTAGATTCGGGGCTTTTGGAGGTACTTATCCCCGAATTACTGCGGGGAAAAGGGATGAAGCAAAGTTTTATTCACCCCGATGATGTACTGACCCATAATTTACTCACATGCTCATTGGTGAAACCATTGCTTCATCTCAGACTTGCGGGGCTTCTCCATGATGTAGGTAAACCGGACTACTATGTGGATGATCCCCAGGTGGGGCGTAGATTTCCCAACCATAGCTACCGCTCGGCAATACTGGTCCCCACAATTCTGGGCCGTTTTTCTTATCCGGCTGAATTAGTGAAACAGGTTAGGCTTTTGGTAGAGAACCATATGTTTATTTGGGTTCCCCAGCATGGCCTGGAACCTGTGCGGGAACTCATGGAACGGGTAGGGAAAGAAAATATCGCAGACCTTGTTGAATTGATTACCAGTGACAGGGAAGCCATCTGGGGGGAGAAAATTAAGGAATGTAATAGGGCCTTGTGGCACGCACTGTCTGAAGTGATAACAAGTACTGAAATGTAGTATATTATACTTGTGGGGATTCACTCCCCTACAACGCACTATTGAAAGAAGGAAACGAAAGGCGCTGTTTTAAGATGGTAATAGGGGAACTGCCCCGTGTAGAAACCCCGGGGCGTCCTGAGGGGGCGGGACAGGAAAACTTACCTTGTCTTGCCGAAGACGAAAAAGGAGGGAAACATTGTGGCACAGGATGAACTAGGTCGTACGAAAGTAGCAGAGGAAGTTGTGGCCATCATAGCGGGGCTCGCCGCAACAGAAATTGAAGGAGTGGCGGGTATGAGTGGTGGTATCGTCAGCGGGATTGCCGAACGGTTGGGTAGAAAGGATCTTACCCGGGGCGTGAAGGTGGAGGTTGGAGAAGAACAAGTGGCTGTTGACCTTTTCGTCATCACCCATTTTGGCATGTCTATTCCTGACATTGCCCGGGATATTAAGGGAAATGTCAAGAAAAAGATCGAATCCATGACCGGCTTGGAAGTTGTAGAGGTAAATGTCAATGTCCAGGGAGTGCACATGGAAGCAAAAGAGGTGGAGCAATAATAAAGGGAACCCCGTAATTCTACGGGGTTAATTTTTATCCTTTTTCCAGGCCCTGGTTTTGTGAATATAAGAGTGTCTGTGCTTATCCCGTGACATCGGCCACTTCTTTACTATACACCCGTTCTAGGGCGGTATTTAGAATATATGCCAGTAAATCATCGTAGCTAATCCCGGTTTGCGCCGCCATATAAGGCAGGGAACCACTGGGAGATAGGGAGGGGGTTCCATTGACATCAATGACCATAGGGGTTCCACTTTCATCTTCCCGCACATCGATCCTAAGAATATCTTGGGCACCAACGGCATGGAAAGTGTCTACTGCCAACTTATATAAACGCCAGTAGCGAGGGTCCTCACTAGTGATAACTTCTTGCTCCTGCCGTTTTGTGGAGGAACTTTTTTTCACCTGGGTAGTGAGAATGCCTCCATGGGGAGGGAAGCCTAATATAGGTAAAACAAGTTTCTTTTTATTTCCTATAATCCCGATGGTATATTCGCGGCCGGGAAGATAATTTTCAACCAAGATGGAAGAATCATCTAACTGGGAGAGTATATAATCTATCTGGGTTTTGAGTTCAACCCGACTATTGACAAGGGAGTTATCATTAATTCCAATACTATTACCACTGCCGCTGGGTTTAACAAAAAGAGGGTAGCCTATGATTCTATCAATGTTACTAAGTTGTTGATCAATGAAACCCATTTTGGGCTTAATTAGGGAATGGACGGGTATCCGGATACCCGCGGCGGCCAGGACCCGGTATGTTTCATCCTTGTTGCGACATATCCGCATGGCTGCAGCACTGGAGTGGGTTGCGGGTATAGATATATTCTCCAGTAACTGTCTTACCCAAGGTGTTCCAGAACCATCATACAAAGTAGAGGGGAGAGCAAGAAAACCCTCGGCAATACAAAAGGCAATTAGAAAAGGCCCTTTGGTGTAGATAAACTCCTGTAATTGGGCAGGACTACGCAAATTGAGATGAACTATTTCATATCCTTTTCGAGATAAAATGTGGCTTATTTGTACGACATTGTTCATAGTTATACATTCACTATAGCAATTAATTCTTTTATCGTCCGGGACGGCATTATAGACGAATAGTACCTTATCATTCATAAACATTTACCCCCTTTAATAATTAGCAATTATGTGAGTTATTGCCACCGCTAACTTTAGAATGCATAACAAGTTGGCGATAACGGTGAATTCATTTTATCTTATTGTGGTTGGTTTGGCAAGGGATGGGGGCAATTTTAGATTGTTTGGACTTATTAGGCATTGCCGGCTAGAAACATTACTCCTTTAGCTTCCGATAAAGGGTGGCTATACTTATGGATAGACTGTCGGCGATTTTATGCTTTGCGGCCAGGCTATTGCCAAATCGGCGTATCCGCTCCTCAATAATCCCCCTTTCATATCTTCTGGTAATTTCCGCCAGCGTCATGTTTTTCTCTTCGTTGGCTAAGGATATTTTATTGCCGATATTTTCTATGCCTAACAGGTTTCCTTTTTCAAAAATAGTAGCATACTCGATTAGGTTGCGTAATTCCCTTATATTACCAGGATATGAATAATTCATAAGTAGCTCTTCACACTCAGCCGTAAAACCTTTTAGTCTTTTATTATATACCCGGCAAAAATGCTGCAAAAAATGTCGGGCCAGAATTATGATATCGTAGCCTCTCTTTCGTAGGGGAGGTATTCTAATAGGTACTACATTGAGCCTATAAAACAGATCTTCCCGGAAGGAACCCTTATCAACCAATGCTTGCAAATCCTTATGGGTAGCCGATATGATCCTTGGGTTAACCTCAATTAAAGAATGGCCCCCCACCCGGGTAATTTCTTTTTCTTCCAAGGCACGCAACAACTTTGCTTGCATTTGCAAGGGCAAATCGCCTATTTCGTCCAAAAATAAGGTACCATTTTTACAGATTTCAAACTTCCCCTGCTTACCTCCCGGGCTGGCCCCGGTGAAGGAACCCTTTTCATACCCAAAAAGCTCACTTTCTATCAGGGTTTCGGGGATTGCACTACAATTTAGGGGTAGATAGATGTCGTTTTTTCGGCGGCTGTTATTATGGATAGCCTTGGCAAACAAATCCTTTCCGGTTCCGGTTTCTCCTATTAATAGAACAGCCACGTCTTTTCCCGCCACTTGGATGGCCATCTGCCGTGCATCCAAAAGTGCCTCGCTCTCCCCCAAAATATCGTCAAAGGTTACCATGTTTCGGTCCCGAGCAGATTTTAATACCGACTCCCGCATTTTAATAAAATCCGTAAAAATTAAGATAATGCCTTTCTGCTCTCCCTTAATCATTATTGGGCTGGCGTTTATAACAAACTCGAAACTATTGATTATAAAAGGCCCAACCTCACCGTTAAAGCCTTGGGCCACCAATTGATTATATATTTTGGGGGTAATTATATTTTGGAGGGAGGAAAGACTGCCTTCCCCCAAACCAAGTTTTAGATTTATATACTCATTGGTCGTAATGATTTCCAGAGCATTGTCGAGAAACATAATTCCTTCATTGACAGAGTTTAATAGGGTGATAAGCTCCGAAGAACGGTGTTCCAAAAGAGTACTGTATTTTTTTTCCTTAATCATGGTGGATATTATGTTACTTAACTGACTTTCAAAGGCCAGGTAGCTGCTTTTGTTATCAAGAAGAGTTTCCCGGGCTGATTGGTTAAAAGCACACATGCCCAATACACCAATAGTTTTATTGTTTAATTTAATGGGGATACATAATTCCGCCAGTTCCTTACAAGTAAGGCGCCCGGCACAATCAATACAGGCACTATTTTCCCTTGGGTTTTCAATAAAATACTGGTGGCCGCTGACAATGCATTTTTCAAAAACTGAATTGCGGGGCGCTATCTTGCCGAACTGTTTTTTAACACGCTCCGTTGCCACCAACCTCCGGAGGTTTTCATCCACAACTGTAAGATCAACATTTGTAATGGCGTGAATTGCCTCCACAATGTGTTGGAGTTCCCCTTTAATGCTGTTTAAAACACTCATGCAAACACACACCACACCTTCTTTGAATTGATTGTTGACGATTATATATGGGTACTGTAACTATTTGCAAGAAACTATTCATAAAAATTCTATACACATGCTGTAACTGAGCTGACAATTAATTTTATCATATTTATCCATATTTGTAGAGGTCCCGGGTCAATATTTATTATAATTGATAAATACCTTTTATTTATGATAATTAGCCCATACATAGCTAGTGCTATATATGGGCAAGGCAAATAGTAAATAGTGCGATATCTTTATCATATATGACAAATTGATAGAATAACAACTAGTCTGTCTCACCGCATATTCCTCGAGATTGTCCGTATTGCACCTATCTAGTGGATTTGGCATAAATATTGCTATATATTGTAGTCGAAATGGGAGGTAAAATATTATGCCAAGACAACTGTTAGTTAGGATTTTGCGAGATCAAATAAAACCAGCCCTGGGCTGTACGGAACCCGGTGCTGTTGCCTATGGGGTTGCCCTGGCAAAGGAGCTGTTGGATTCCCCAATTACAGAACTTAAAATTACTGTTGACAAAAACATTCTAAAAAATGGTATGAATGTTGGTATTCCGGGTACAAAGGAACGGGGCCTTACTTTTGCTGCCGCCTTGGCCCTTGTTATAGGCAAATCGCAATATGTATTGGAAACCTTAAAGGATGTCACACCCGGCAGCATACAAACCGCCAGGGAAATCATGGAATCTGGCATTGTTAAACTCAAACTCAATAAGGAAGCAGATCGCCTCTATATCTGTGTTGAGGCCCGGGGGAAGGAAGATAAGTCTCGCGTTATAATTAAAGATGACCATACCAATGTAGTATTTAAAAGCAAAGACAACCAGATATTATTGAACACGGAAGCTACAGTTTTGGCAACTCCTATCCCTAAGGAAATTAAATACAGGATCAAAAATTACTGCATTGAGGAACTGATTGAATTTGCCAGGGGGGTATCTATTGCAAGATTGACATTTATACAAGAAGGCATAGATATGAATATGCATGTTGCTAAAATTGGTCTCCAGAAAGATCTAGGCATAGGCTTGGGAAAATTCTTTTTCTCTAAAGCCAAAGATGTGTTCGATAGAGCCAAGGCATATACCGCCGCGGCTTCTGAAGCCCGTATGTCCGGTTATCCCCTGCCGGTTATGAGCAGCGCCGGATCTGGGAATCATGGGCTTGTAGCCATTACCCCTTTAGCGGCAATTGGTTCGGAAATGGGCATTTCTGAGGAAAATATAATTCGTTCAGTCACTCTCAGCCATTTACTCACAATATATGTTAAGGTACATACCGGCGCCCTTTCACCTGTATGCGGGTGTGGTATTGCTGCAGGGGTTGGATGTTCGGCTGGTTTAACTCTCCTGCTGGGTGGTAGCAATGAACAAATAAAAGCTGCCATAAGTAACATGGCTGCAGGTATTTCCGGTATGATATGTGATGGAGCCAAGCTGGGATGTTCCTATAAGCTTTCAATAGCAGTTGATGCGGCAATAGATGCAGCAAACATGGCCTTGGAGGCTATTTATATTCCCTTTGATAATGGTATCCTGGCTGAAACTGTGGAGAAGACTATACAAAATATGGCCCTGGTTTCCAAGGTGGGGATGAGCAATACTGACAATGTTATTTTGGATATTCTAATGAAATAATTATCATGGTAATTTGTGGCAGCCGTTGTTATTTTGATGTCTTTATTTGCTGTTGTTAGTCATTACTATGTCACTGTTTGTATAGTAACCGGGTGTTTTATACCACGAAAATATAAATGATGGAGGATTTCATTTCGAAAACTGTTTTGCAAACATTCCGGTAGGGATAGGTCTCTTTTTTGACGATATTATCAAATGAATTACGGTGAGAAATGTCTGTATTATAGTCCTAAGTAGAAATACAATCATGGAAGCAGTGCAAAACTACTTTTAGCGGCAGAATTATTGTTACACCTTCCAGGGATAAAAACTCCGGTGTCTTGTGGTACTACTGTGGTGCTACTAAGGTAGGATACGAAGTCTTGTTTGTTGGAATTAGTTAGTATTACCGGGGAGGTGGTTTAGTTTATTATAATTAATAACCTTTGTTAAACATAAATAAAGGGCCCAAATGGAGGGTTACAATGAAAATGATGACAAAGAGGGAACGGGTAGAAGCAGCATTGAATGGAAAGGAGGTGGATAGGGTACCCCATAGTATATGGTTGCATTTCCCCCACAAAGATCAGGATCCCCGATCATTGGCGGAACACCAGGTGGGATTTATGAAAAAATATGATCACGATTTTATAAAGCTTATGCCTTTTGGATTATATGGTGTACAGGACTACGGCGCAAAAGTTAAAATATTTGGGACAAAGACTGAGCCGCCAATTATTGATCAATACGGAATAAAAGACATAAAAGAATGGGAGAGAGTTGGAGTATTTAACGGCACATATGGAACATTAGGGAAACAAGTTCAGCTGTCCCAACATGTTTCAAGATTGCTTCAAAAGGAAAAAGATGATATCCCATTTGTTCAGACAATATTTAGCCCATTAACAACTGCGGAAAAGTTAGCTGGGCCAAGACTTTATGAAGATTTAAAGCAATATCCTAATATTATTCACCAAGCATTACAAAATATAACCGAAACAACAATTAACTTTATAAAAGAAAATATTAATGCTGGGGTTAGTGGTTTCTTTTTCGCCACTAAATGTTCAACCTTGGATTTAATGACTAAGGAAGAATATACAGAATTTGGTACGAAATACGACCTACAGTTATTTGAATCATACAAAAGTGAAACTTTCTTTAATATAATTCATATACATGGCGAAAATACAATGTTTGAAGAATTGGCTGCCTATCCGGGAAATTGTATCAGTTGGCACGATCGTTGGGTTGCACCTGATATGGGGGAAGCTAGAAAAATAACTGATAAGTGCCTATTAGGTGGACTCAATGAAAGGGATACATTGGTTAATGGTACACCGGAAGATATAGACACTCATGTTATGGAAGCAATAGAGATGGCAGGTAGAAAAAGTCTAATGATTGGCCCAGGTTGTGTCGCAAAACCAGAAACACCAGAAATAAATTATTTTGCGGCTAGAGTTGCGGTGGAAAAGTATGGAAGGTATAAATCCAAAACTTGATTTTTTAAACAAAAATAGGGGGTTAGAACATGATTAAGAAGCAAAAAACAATATCATTGTTGTTATTGGTGGTACTAATATCATTACCTTTATTTTTCTTAAGCGCTTGCGGACCAACCGGAAATGGAGATGTAGCTGAAGAGGGAGATAGTCAAGAAAATGGTGAAACCTTTGAATTAAAGTTTGCTACCGTTGTGAATTCACCACATGCATGGGTAGATACTGCGAATTATTTTGCCGAAGAGGTAGAAAAAAGAACCAATGGAAAAGTAAAAACTGTAGTATATCCCGGGGGACAATTGGGCGACGATGAAACAAGTGCTGATGAACTCCGGATGGGTACAGTAGATTTAATGATTGGGGGAACATCAAATATTACATCCTTCGTACCGGAATTGCAAATATTTAACTTAACATATCTATTTGATAATTTAGAACATCAACGACATAGTATACGATTTGGTGGCCCATTAGAGAAAAAATACAAAGAGATATTTGATGAAAAAGGGATTGGACTAAAACTATTGAATTTAACCGTTGGTGGAACTAGACACTTTTTCAACAATAAGAAACCTGTTGTTGACCCTGAAGATATAAAAGGAATAAAAATGAGAACTAGTGGCTC
>JAAYTH010000048.1 GCA_012523785.1 Bacillota bacterium
GCCCCAAAAGCTTTTTAGCTTCACAATTGTAAGTCATTATGTTGCCCTCGGGGTTAATAGAAATTATCGCCACCGGCACACTTTCGATGATATGGTGGTGGTATTCCTCCCAGAAGTCAGCATTGGCAGCCAGCCTATTTAGTACACCCACCTGGGAAGCAAAGGCCCTTAGGGTATCAAGATCCTTCCGACGGTAAAAATTGGCCTCCCGGCTGCCGATGATTAAAACCCCCATACTTTCCCCTTCCACCAGCACCGGCACCGCCAGCAAAGAGGTAACTAGCCCCTTCAAATCCCAGTTATCAAATCGCCCTTCCTGCTTGATATCACCAATTAAAAGGGGAGTTTTTTCCCTAAAAACCTGGGGAAATATACCCTCCCCCACCGGGTAACATGATTCTGGTTCAAACTCCACCTCCGGCTGCATTTTCAATATCTCACAGGAAAGGCATTCCCGGTTAAACCCGGGAAGAAAAAGGAGGCAAATATCATAATCGGCCACCTCCTGCAGCAGATCAGCGATGGATAATAATAATTCCCTTAAATCGAGGGAAAATTTAAGATTATGGGTAGTAACGGGCAAGTCGGGGAGCATCCGGCTATCATCCAGAAAGTATTGATATTCACCCGGCTCAGTGGTATGCACAACCTTTTGTAAGTGGGCAGCCACATGGACTAAGACATCCACATTCTCCCAGGTAAACCTCTCCTTGCAGCTGGCAGCCACCATAACCCCCGGCTCCTGCCCCCTTAGGTTGACAGGCATCCCCAGCAGGTAGACAACCATTTCTTCCCCCTTATGGATGAGAGAGGCCCGACTGGTCTGGCCCACTGCCTGCCCCTGCAACTCCCGGGCAAAATTGCCCACCAGCAATTCAAAATTTTGGCGACCAATGGCTTCCCACAGCAGGCCCCGGGCCAGGTGGGGTCTAAACACCCCTTCACCATCCTTAAGTAGAAAGGCTGTTCCCTCAGCCCCGGCCAGATGGAGAAATAGATCCATCGCCGCAGTAAAGACCCCTTTAAGGCTGCCATTGGAAAACAATTTACCCGACCCCAACCTAGAAAGCATTACCCCTGAGCCCCTTTCCAAACTTGCCCCACTCACCCCGGTATATAATATAGTAGTTCTCCCCCCGCTTCTCCAATTCCTTCCATAATATTGCACTATTTACAAATTTATCTAGGAAAGTCCAATTTATTTGCTGCTACTTTCTATATTTTGGGGGGCAGCCCAGGCCGCCCCCATGATTAGCTCCACAAGTATCTTTTTTTCACTCCGGATCCTGCACCGTCAGGGTTAGCGGAAATAATATTCCCGGGAAGTATTGGCATAATTGCCGGCCCTATCAGTCAATTCCAGGTCTATAGTGTGGAGGCCCCATAGATCACCCAAGGGAAGTTTCTCCAAACTGCCATCTTTGCCCGCCTGCCCCACGGCCACAACTTCACCGTCAACAGACACCTTCACATAGGCGTTTCCTTCCAGGGCACCCGCCTCACCATAGAAATAATCGGTGCCGGGGGAACTTTCATCTATCAAGATCAGGGGATAGTTCACGTTATTGGTCAGGGGTGGAAGAAAGGCAATGGGGGGTACAGTATCGACGCCATAAAACCGCTCCGTCGTTTCCGACATACTATTGCCATAGGTGTCCTCAATCCTTCTGACCCGTAGGGTATAACGGGTATCCTCCAGGGCTATAGAAAGGGGAAGGCGCAGGTGGGCCGTAAAGGTGGCCGGGTCATATTCTACTTCCCGGGGATAAAAACTTTCATCGGTATAATAATCCGTGAACCTATAGTTTTCCACCTTCTTGGCCGTCCTTTCCAACAGGGGCCGGTCAAAGACCACCTTTACCAGGTGGCTGGTGGCGGCATTCACTTCCTGGACCCGGGGCGGTTTACTGCTGCTGCTGATTTTCAAGGTTTTCTGCTGCCAGCCGCTAGTACCCACCCCTCCCTCACCTTCAGCCCTGATGCGGAGGCGGTAATTTACACCGGTGGAAAACTGTTTATTGCGGGCTTCTACCAGGGCAACTTCACCATAAAGCTCTGGTCTTAAATCAAAGCCACTCAATTCCACCTCCAACCGATAGACCGGTTTGTCAAAGACCAGGCGGAAATAGCGGCGGTCTATGGCTTCCACCTTTTCCACCCGGGGGCCCCGGGAATCAAATTCAGCTGTAATCCGGTCGGTAAAAATACCCAGGGGCTCATTATCCATATCCAATATCCTATCAGCGACACTGACCAAATAATCCTTACCCCGGGAAAGATCCTCGGAAAGGAATAATCTTACCGTATGGGGCCGATTCCCTTTTTCCACTCCCACTACGGGAAGGAGCCGCCCCGATGAATCTGCCATAACCCCATAATTTTGCGGCTGCAGATGGTTCTGGACGGGCCGGGCAAAGACAATTTCGATTACCCGGTTGGAAAGGGTGCGAATTGCGGATATATGGACATCCTCCGGAGTTTCTACTTCCCGCCCCCAGCGAAAGTAATCGGCCCGGGGGTGCATTTCCCCACCCAGGTAATCCCGGATCCCTTTGATAAAATAGCGGTAGCCTTCCTCATAATTTAAGGCTTCTTTCAAAAAAAGGGTGGCTGTCACACTGTCGGCTCCCAATTCCACCTTATCTATCTTAATTTCCCGGCTCAAATCTTCGGCCAGGGTTATCTCATAATTGCTTTTCTTTTCCGCCGTTTCCGGTGTCACCGGCTTAGAAAAGATAACCTCCAATTTATCAGCCGCGCCAGAAACATAAAGATCCTTAACTTCTGGCAGTAGATCGTTTTGTATATATTCCGGTGTATCCCGCCCTATATCCATATAAAAATGATAATCCAGGGGATCTTTACTGAGGCGGGACCCGGATTCTGTCCAGACATCCCACACCCGCAGTGTATATTCCTGATCCCGATAAAGCTCTGGAATAGTTAGCAGTAGCCTAGTGTCACTTAAGGCCTCCACCCCCCGAACCGGACCCGGGGATATGGCCGTACCCCGCCTGAACAGGGCAAAATTCCCTCCCGGGCCGGCCTTCAAGAGGGAGGTTATAATAGGCTGTCTAAAGGTGAGCTCCAGCTTGGTGGGTGAGATGATTTCCAAGTCATCCCGGGGCACCCTATAATCATCATCTGGAATTGGGAATACATCTTCATCATCTTCCCACTGCCACACATTCCAAATCACCATGGCCGCCTCCGCCCGGGTAGTGATGGCCTGGGGAGCAAAACCATCCCCCCGGCCGCTTAAAATTCCCAATTCCACAGCCCGGCCAACGGCACTTAGGGCCCAGGGGCTTATGGCACTCACATCAGCAAAGGATACCAGGGTGCTGGCCGAAACCGGGCGGCTATCTTCATTGAGGGCCTTGACCACCATCACCGCCAGCTGTTCTCGATTGAGATGCTGGTCCGGCCGAAAAAGGCCACCATCTCCACTGACGATGCCGGCCTGGGCCGCCGCTTCCACAGAGGTATAATAGGGGCTGGTTATGTTGACATCACTAAAGGTGGGAGGTTGTTTGACCACCTCCGGAATACCGGCTGCCTTTACCAATAAATTGATAAACTGCCCCCTGGTGATGGGATTTTTAGGACGGAAGGAGCCGTCACCATAGCACCGCAGCAATCCCACATCCACCAGCTCTTCTACTGCTTGCCTAGCCCAATGATCTTCACCCAGATCCGTAAAACGGGGTGCCGCCGACATTACCGTAAGACTGCTGAATAGGAACAGTATTACCAGGAACCAGATGGTAAATCTTCTCCCTCCACCCACTTTCATCATCCTCCTTCAGATCTATATGCAAAATTTATCCCTATTTATCCTCCCTATGAGATTTTCTCCCCAAGAAAGGAAAATCCTGCCGGGAAAGTGATTTTCTCCGGCAGGAATCATTTACAGGCAGCAGAAAAAGACCAGTTTACCCCTTCTGCTGAAAGCATTGGCTGACACCCCGTACAAAAACATCCACCGCCGTTTTTAAATCCTCCGGAGGGGCCAAGGACTGCATGGTCTCCGGGTAGACCACCCCCGCCAGTCCGGCCAAGAAGAACCTGGCTGCCACCTCAGCATCTTCCTGGGAAAGCAAGCCCGGCACTGTAGCAGTAAGCAAGGCTGCCACCATTTTCACCATGTCCCGGCGTATTGTGCGCAGGTGGGCTTTGAACTTAAAATTTATCGGGCCGGGATCCTGCAGCACCATGCGGGCCAACTGACCGTGTTCCGCTAAAAAGCTGCATAGATGGCGGCCGGTAAAAAGGAGTTTGTCCCGAATATTCCCCCCGGCCTCTTCCAACTCTCCCCTCACCCCGGTGGCATAACTATCGGCCACCTCCAACAGCATCTCCAGATACAGTTCCTCTTTACTGGCAAAGTACTCATAAACCGTTCCCTTTCCCACCCCGGCCTCCCGGGCAATATCCTCCACCCGGGCCTGATAATACCCGGTGGCAGCAAAAACCCGGCGGGCTGCATCCAGAATTAAACGACCCTTGTTCCCTTCCCCCCGCGATCCTTCCATATTCCAAGCACCCCTTCCCCCCGACCCCTTAGTCAGTCTGCTTAAATTATAAGCCCCCAACCACTGCCAGTCAAGCCGCAGGTTGAGGGCAAATAGAAGGGGTCATTCCTCCCCCTCGATGCGAATATAAGACTCCACTGCATAAATGCGGGGTTCCTCCTTTAGGGTTTTCAAAACCCTTTGGAAGGCCCCTTCCCGCACCAACTGGGTCCTGATGATCAAATTTGCACTATCCTGCCCCCAGTTTTTTATATCCAAGGAAACCAGTTCCACACCCTCCCGGCTACAAAGATGGGTCACCACACCCAATACCCCCGGTTCGGGTACCACCCGCAGGCGAAGATAATACCTGGTCTCCACCTCCTCCAGGGGCACAACCGGTGCTCCCGGGGCAAAACCCACCCGGGCTTTCCCCTGCACCCCAGAGGCTATATTTTTCGCCGCCGCGATAACATCCCCCACCACAGCACTTCCCGTTGGCATTTGGCCGGCCCCGGCCCCGTAGAACATAAGGGTACCCACGGCCCAGCCCTGGACCACAACCGCATTATAAACCCCGTCCACCGCCGCCAGGGGGTGTTCTTGGGGTACTAGGGCCGGATGCACCCGGGCCTCTATCCCCCCCTTAACCCGGCGGGCAATGGCCAGCAGTTTGATAACATAACCTAATTCCGCGGCTCCGGCAATATCGGCGGCAGTTATTTTTTCAATGCCAGTGCAGTAGACCTTATCCAGGGGCACCCGGGTATTGAAGGCAATAGAAGCCAAAATGGCCAGTTTCCGGGCGGCATCATGGCCGGCAATATCGGCCGTGGGATCAGCTTCCGCATATCCCCGCTCCTGGGCATCGGCCAATACCTCGGCAAAATCAAGACCCTGCTTGTCCATGGCGGTAAGCATATAATTAGTAGTGCCGTTGACAATACCATAGACCGCCTCCACATCTTCCCCGGCCAAAGATTCCTGCAAGGGCCGCAAAATGGGGATACCACCGGCCACGCTGGCTTCAAAAAACAGGTCAACTCCCTCTTCCCGGGCCATCTTGAGGAGTTCCACCCCATGTTTGGCAATTACCTCTTTATTAGCCGTCACCACTTGCTTCCCCGCCCGCAGGGCTTTTTCGATATAAGTACGGGCCGGCTCCTCACCCCCCAGGACCTCCACTACTATAGAAATATCAGGATTATTTAGGATCATTTCCGGATCGGTCGTCAATAGATCTGACTCAACATCAACCCGGCGCTTACGATCCAGATTGCGGACCAAGATCCTGTCCACTTCCAAATCCATCCCGGCCTTTTGCGTCAGGATTGTATTCCCTTCCGTCAAGATCCGATAGACACCGGAACCAACAGTACCCAGGCCCAAGAGACCAATTTTCACCTTTTTCCGCAACTCCTCCTCCTCCTGTCTCCCCATGATAGACAAACATACTTTCATGGTAGACATTATAGCATTTAGAAGCGGGGCTGACAAGACCCGGGGGGATAAAAAAGTAAAAACAGGCGAAAATAGTGGGATAGCAGATGATTTTCCCGCCATCTGTCCTAGCCCGTATGTTATAATGAAAACATCTCAGTGGAGTTTGTAGAGATAATACCCCCTAACTAATTACCAGTTTTCCCCGGAGCCTGGCAGCCGATACATTTTGGCAAGGGAGGTGAAACATATGCGTGAAAAGGTAGCCGCTGTCTTGGATAAAATCCGTCCCGCCCTACAGGCAGACGGTGGCAATGTAAAGTTAATTGATGTGGACACAAAAAAAGGTATTGTAAAGGTCCAGCTGCAGGGAGCCTGTGCCGGCTGTCCCTTATCCACCATAACCCTAAAACAGGGTATCGAAAAGGTCATGAAAGAAGAAATACCCGAAGTGAAGGAAGTGCAATCAGTTTAAAACTAGGCGGGGGAATATTTTCCCCCTGCCCCGCTTGTGTAAAATAAATAGTTTGTGGGGATGGCTGCCAAAAAATAGCCCACGATAGAATGACAGTGGTGGCGATAACCATCACTATATGGGGAAAAAAATGATGACAAAATTGGCAGAAATCCGTACTGGAGAAAATTTAAGGACAGCCTTTGCCGGCGAAGCCATGGCGCCATGCAACTATAATAAAGGCAAAACCCAGCAGGAAAAAATAGAAAAAGAGCGAAAAGAACACAAGATAACATAGTCGAATTATGTAGAATAATAGGGAGAGTCGGTAATGCGGAGAGTATTGTTGTCTAATGTAGAGTTGGGTGCGATCTTGGGAAGAAGTATTACTAGTGCCGATGGCACTCTTTTGTTAGGTGCGGGAGCCAAACTTACCCCCCGCTATGTCAACCGCCTTCAAGACTTGGGTGTAGCAGCGGTATACATTTGGGATGAACGTACAGCGGACTTGGAAATTCAAGAACCCATCAGTGACCAGACCAGGTTATTGGCTGCCAATGCCATCAGGGAGGTAATGGCTGAACTTAAGGATGAGTTTGAGCATGAACGAATATTGGCCCACAATCTTCCGCAGCTTACATCGGCAGTTGACGAAATTATAAATGATCTCCTCAGTTCCGGCAAATTGTTCATGGACTTTTTTGAAATTAAAACCATCGATGATTATACCTTCCTCCATTCTGTTAATGTATGTGTTCTGGCCTTAATTTTGGGTTTACACCTGGGCTACCACGAAGGGAAACTAAGAGAGCTGGGTTTGGGTGCCCTTCTCCACGATATCGGCAAGACCTTTATTCCCACCGAAATTATAACCAAACCAGGCCCCCTCACCGAGGCCGAATGGAAAACCATGACCCAGCATACCACCTTGGGATTTGATATTTTACGCAAAAGCCAAGAAATATCCCTTTCGGCGGCCCATATATCCTACCAGCATCATGAACGTTATGACGGCACGGGATACCCCCGGGGCCTGGCCGGAGACGATATCCATCCTTATGCCCGTTTGACTGCCATCTGCGATGTTTTCGATGCCTTGACATCCAACCGCAACTACCGTCGGCCCTACCTTCCCCATGAGGCCCTGGAATACATTCTGGGCAATGGCAACAGCCACTTTGATTACCAGTTGGTAAGCGAATTCACCAAGTGTGTAGCCATGTACCCCCTGGGTTCTGAGGTGCGCCTAAGTAATGGCACCGTCGGGATTGTCATTGAAGTACCACCCCAGGTGCCCCAGCGCCCCGTTGTCCGAATAATAAGGGATGAAAAAGGACGGGATTTGGATTCCCCCTATGACCTTTCCCTTTTGGATTTACCCCATATTGTAATAACCGCTGTTTTAAACTCCTAGGGCAGCCCCGGGCCAATTTTTCCACAAATCATAATCTGTTTGAGACACGGGCGGTCAATGACCGCCCCTACGATTTAACCGATAAATATCGCAATAAATGTAGGGAACGACGCCCCCGTCGTTCCGATGCCCCCCACGGTTTAATTGATAATTTCGCGGTAACTTGTAGGGAACGACGCCCCCGTCGTTCCGGTGCCCCCCCACGGTTTAATTGACAATTTCGCAGTAACTTGTAGGGAACGACGCCCCCGTCGTTCCGATGCCCCCCACGGTTTA
>JAAYTH010000049.1 GCA_012523785.1 Bacillota bacterium
CTTCCCTTCCACCCTTAGGGAGTCGACAACTGCTTGTCGCAGGTCCAGGTTTTCTTGCCCTTCCAAGATTTTGCGCATCTCCCATTGGTAACGGTGTCTATCAACTTGGGCCCTCAGCGCCCTTACCGCCGGGCCCTTGGCCGTGTTTAATACCCTTATCTGGAGGCGACTTCTATCGGTATTTTTCCCCATCTCACCCCCCAGGGCATCTATTTCCCGCACCAAATGTCCCTTGGCCGGACCGCCTATGGCCGGGTTGCAAGCCAACTGGGCAATATTCTCTAAATTCATAGTCAGCAGCAAGGTCACCAGGCCCATCCTGGCGGCCGCCAGGGCAGCCTCACAGCCAGCATGGCCGGCACCCACTACGATTACATCGTATTCCTTGGGCCGAATCATCTTCCCATCCCTCCCCGGATACTTTCCCCGTAACTATTCAGCAGCAACTCATACTGTCATCCTTATTTACCCACGCAAAAATCACTGAAGATCCGGTCGATGACATCTTCCCCCACCGTATCCCCGGTAATTTTCCCCAAATGTTCCCAGGCCTCCCGCAGGTCAATGGCGGCTAAATCCACCGGCATCCCGGCCTCCAGGGTCCTGTGGACGCCCCGAAGGGAAGCCTTGGCCCGCAAAAGGGCCTCCATATGCCTGGCATTGGAGACCAATACCGATTCCTCTGGCCGGACTTCCCCCTTAAAGACCATCTCATAAATCACATTCTCCAATTCTTCCAGACCCCATCCCTCTTGGACAGAAATCCGTAGGATTGGGGTGGTGGGAAATCGCCGCCCCAATTCCCCCATGTCTATGGCATCACCAATATCAATCTTATTGATCAAGATAATGGCCTTCTTATCCTGCAACATATCCATTATGGCCCCGTCCTCCGCCGACCAGCCCACCTGGGCATCCAGGATCACCAGGGCCAGGTCCGCTGTTGCTAAAAAGTGCCGGGCCTGTTCAATCCCCAACTTTTCCACCAGGTCCTCCGTCTGCCGAATACCGGCAGTATCCATAATCTGCAGAGGAACCCCCCGGATATTGATGTACTCCTCTATTACATCCCTGGTTGTACCCGGAATAGCGGTGACCAGGGCCCGCTGTTCCCGCAGGAGGGCGTTGAGGAGGCTGGATTTTCCCACATTGGGCTTCCCCAGGATAATGGTCCGCAAACCTTCCCGCAGTATCCGCCCCTGATCCGCCGTCTGCAGCAATTCTTCTATTTCCCGCTGGACCCCTGCACTCCCGGCCCGTATCTCAGCCGCCGTTATTTCCGGCACATCATATTCCGGAAAATCAATGCTAACTTCCACCTGGGCCAATATTTCCAGCAGGCGCTCCCGAAGGGGGATTATCCTCCGGGACAGGCCCCCGCCCAACTGTCCCAGAGCCGTCTGCAGTCCGGCGCTGGTCTTGGCCCGCACAATATCTATAACCGCCTCCGCCTGGGCCAAGTCCAACCGTCCGTTCAAAAAGGCCCTTTGGGTAAATTCCCCCGGCTGGGCCGTCCGGGCCCCCTGGGCAATCACCAATTCCAGGACCTGTCTTAAGGGCACAATACCCCCATGGCAGTGGATCTCCACCACATCCTCCCGGGTGTAGGAGCGGGGCGCCAACATGATAAGGAGGATAACCTCATCGATTATCTTCCCCGTTTCCGGTCCTATAATGTGGCCATAATGGGCACTGTAAGTAGGCAATTCAGAAACAACCTTTTTCCGGGGGCTCTTAAATATTTTTCCCGCAATGGCCAAGGATTCCGGCCCACTCAGCCGGACTATACCTATCCCCCCCTCCCCGGGCGGAGTGGCAATGGCACAAATAGTATCCCCTTTCCCCACACTAATCACCCCCTAGACAATATTCCCCCCGCATCCAGCAAAAATACCGATACAATAACAGACAAACCCAGTAATGCCGTGATTACTGGGTTTGCTCCGGTTTTATAGGGGCCAGCAGGGTGCAATCAGCCCTCAAGGGCAATGACGACCCTCCGATGGGGATCTTCACCTTGGCTGTAGCTGGTCATCCCTTTTTCCCCCTGCACCGTCAAATGAATAATCCGCCGCTCTTGGGGAGTCATAGGTTCCAAAACAACCTTCCGCCGTTGGCGGCGTGCCCGCTGACATAAACGTTGGGCCAGATTTCGTAGGGTTTCAGCCCGGCGTTGGCGATAAGAAGCCGCATCCACTATGATCCTTACCCGGTCACTACTCCCCCTATTGGCCGCCAAATTGGCCAGGTATTGCAGGGCATCCAGGGTCCGCCCCCTTCTTCCGATGAGAATTCCCAGATCATCGCCCTCAACCTGGATCTCATAATATTCGCCCACTTTACTTATCTGGGTCTCCCCCCGGATACCCATTCTATCCATGATCTCTTCCAGCAATCGGCGGGCCTTCACCTCCGGTGCCAATAACCACATCTTAATTCGGGCCGGCCTGCCCCCCAGTAAACCGAGGAAACCCGGATTGGCTTCCTCCAACACCTCATACTCTATATCCGTCATTTCTCCAACACCCAGCTCCTCCATCCCCGCTTTTAGGGCTTCATCAACTGTCTTTCCCGTTACCTCAATTGTTTTCATCCGGTACCAACTCCCCCTTCATCCCCGGTTGCCTACCAGCAAGCAAGTGCTGTAAAATGCCAAAAATATTACTGGTAACAAGATACAAAGCTAACCCTGAAGCAAAGCGAGATGCAAACCAACCGATCATCAAGGGCATAAACATCATCATCTGCGATTGCTTGGGGTCTGTAGCCATTTGTCTTTGAGTGATAAAGGTGGTAAGGGCGGTTAAAATGGGCAGAATGTAAAAGGGATCGGGAAGGGAAAGATCGGGCAGCCAAAGAAAAACCCCTTCACCGGCCGGATATTCCATGGCCCGTAAGACGCCAAAAAGGGCAATTAAGATGGGGAATTGTAGCAATAAGGGTAGACATCCCCCCATGGGATTCACCCCATGTTTTTTGTAAAGGGCCATCACCTCTTTGTTCATCTTTTCCGGATTTCCCTTGTACTTTTTTTGCAGTTTGGTGAGCTCGGGTTGGATCTCCTGCATGCGCCGCATCGACTTGGTCTGCTTATGGGTCAAGGGCCACAGTGCCAGCCGCGCCACCAAGGTCAGCCCAATGATAGCCAGACCCCAATTCCCGGTATAGGCATAAAAAAACTCCAGTATCGTCGACATTAAACCGGAAAGAAACTTCATCCTATTCTCTCCTCTCACAGCTATTAGAGTACCGCCGACCAGAACCTGCAACTGTTAGGGCACTGGATCATATCCCCCCGGGTGCCAAGGGTGGCATTTAATCAGTCTCCTGGCACTCAAATAAAGGCCTTTGGCTGTACCATGCCTATTAATGGCCTCCAAGGCATAGGCCGAACAGCTGGGATAGAAACGGCAGCTGGGTGCCTTTAGGGGGGAAAGATAATGGCGGTATAAGTGCAATAAGCGAATAATCAATCTCTTCATCCTTCCCCTCCCCATCCTTATCTAATAGCTGTTCCCAAATATATTAGCTTTATGAAACAAATGCCGCAGGGCACGCCTCAAGGTATCATGATCTGCCTCCGGGGCCGGGTTGCGGGGAATAACCACAATATCATACCCCTTCTTAAGTTCCCCCAGGTGCAGGCGGCAGAGCTCCCGTAAACGACGTCGTATCCTATTTCTCTTCACAGCCTTGCCTAGGCGTTTGCCCACCGAAAAGCCAAAACGGTTTAAGTTTTGGCCGTTGGGGGTCACATAAATAACCAGGTACTTATTGGCATACGACTTCCCCCGCCGGTACACCCATGCGAAATCACTTCGCCGCCTGAGGCGATTTTCCTTCTTCATAAGACCACCTTTCCCCGGAAAACCCACATTAAAAAAGGGGCAGGCATCAGCACCCACAGCCCAACCCCTATTCTCATGCTGTTTTTTTCAATTTTCCGGCCTGGGGAATACCTTTACCTTATCTAATATCCTAGACAGTAATCCTCTTTCTACCTTTGCGGCGCCTTCTTTTAATTATCCTTCTCCCGGCCGGTGTCCGCATCCGCGCTAAAAAGCCATGTTTGCGCTTTCGGGGCCGCCGCTTAGGCTGAAATGTCCTTTTCAAGGCATGCACCTCCTTAACCTACCTACCACAGGGGAAAAAAGATAGGCAGCCTTTGCCACCTGTTACTACTAAAAATTATACTTGAGAAAACCCACTGGTGTCAAGGGATGTTGACAAACCACCGGGCCCCCAAGCAGTTTGGCGGCTGCAATTTGGCAGCATTTGCACAGCACCTAATAATGAGTATTCCAACCCTCCTATTATCATCCCGGGACAGCGCCCGAAGGGGCTTTACACCATCAACGGCATAAGATCCCCCCCCTTCACCCGGAGGGGCATCCCTAAATAATTACACCCTCATTTGTCAATCCACCCAAAGGAGCTTGATCCTTTCCTTACAGTATTCATAGGCGTCATGGCCCACCGGTAAATACAGCAACAATTCTTCGCAGGAGCTACAGATACGCCTTCCCCTGATATCCAATCCCGGGCCTTCATCTCCACAGATAAGGCAGGAAACCGGCTGCATTGTACCCATGCCCATCATCGCTCCCATTATTATTTTACTCTAGC
>JAAYTH010000050.1 GCA_012523785.1 Bacillota bacterium
ATAATTTCCGCAGATAATAATAGTTGAAAAGCACCTTGAGGGTGGCGGCCATGGGGATGGCCAGTAAAATGCCCAGAATGCCCAGCAGCCGGCCCCCGATCAAAATGGCAATAATGACGGAGAAGGGATGGATATCCACGGCCTTGCCCAAGAGCAAAGGGGTTAGGAGAAAGGCATCGGCGGTTTGAACCACGATATAAAGGATGGCCACAATTATAGCCAGCTGCAGGGATTGGGATAGGGCGATAAGAATAGCCGGTGCCGCGGCCAAGTAAGGCCCGATATAGACAATGAGGTTTAAAACCCCGGCCAAAACCCCCAACATGAGGGCAAAGGGCATGCCGATAAAGTAAAGGCCCAATCCGGTGGCTATTCCCACCAGGGTACAGCGGGCCACATTGCCCCGCAGGTAGGCCCCCACCTTGGCATCTATAACCCCCAAGACATGGACGGCCTCTTTGCGCCAGGGCCGGGGTAAATAATGGACTAGGGAATCTTTAATACCCTCCGAATCCCGCAGCAGGTAAAATACCATGAAGAGGACCACGGCAATTTCACTGAGGCGGGAGACGACGGCCACGGTGAAGTTAGTAACCTGATTGAGGATCTGCTGCAGGGTGCGGGGCAGCTGCTGCAGGAAATCCAGGATAAAATCCACCACCTCGGGCCGGGAGAGGGTTTCTCCTATAGATTTTAGATAGGGTTCCAGGTAGGGGCTGTACTGGGGCAAGTGAAGGGCCAGATCCCTAAGTTCAGTGACGATGATGGGGATGATGAGGTAGAGCAAAAGAAAGAGGAAGAGGAGAAAGCTGACATAGACAATTGTCACCGCCCCCAGACGGGACATGCCTTTACAGCGGGTTAGGTAATCTACCCCAGGGCTGATACTGTAGACAATTAAAAAGGCAATGATAATAAGATTAAAAAGCCACAGCATCCGGGCCAAGAATAAAACCAACCCGGCCACAACTGCAAAGGCCAGGGCCATCTTAAAGGCCAAAGCCAATTGTTTATCCCCCATCCCCATCCCTCCCAACATGATGTCTTATTAAAGGGGCAGTCGGTGATACTATTCTCCTTGGGCCACCCTTGGCAGAGCTGCTGACTCTGGACTTGCCACCCTACCCTATTCTTCCCTCTCCATAATACGGGCCAGGGCCACCACCTCATCCCCCTCATCCAGGCGCATGAGGGTAACACCCTGGGTATTGCGCCCTTGGCGGGAAATATCATCCACCTTCATGCGGATCATAATGCCTTGGGCACTGATGAGCATCAATTCATTCCCCGGTTTAACCATCTTGATGCCAATGACTTCCCCTACTCGCTCGGTAAGGCGGATGTTGATAACACCCTTTCCGGCCCGCCTTTGCACCGGATACTGATCAACCGGGGTGCGCTTGCCAAAGCCGTGGTCTGTAACCACCAGTAGATCGGCATCGGGCTGCACCCTTTCCATGCCCACGACCACATCCCCTTCATCCAGGGTAATAGCCTTTACCCCCCGGGTAGCCCGGCCTGTACTGCGGACGTCATCCTCGGCAAACCGGATGCTTTTCCCCCGCCGGGTACCCAAAATAATATCTTCCCCGCCCTGGGTCAAGCGCACACCGATGAGGTCATCCCCTTCATCCAGGTTGATGGCAATCAAACCCCCGGTGCGGCGGGTATCATATTCCGCCAAATCTGTCCGCTTGATAATTCCCTGCCGGGTGGCCATGATCAGGTATCCGTCACAGCTAAAATCCCATACTGGTATTACTGCCGTGATCAGTTCCCGGGGCTCCAGGCCCACCAAGTTTATCACCGCCGTACCCCGGGCCTGGCGGCTGGCCTCCGGGATTTCATAGACCTGGAGTTGATAGACCCTCCCCCGGTTGGTAAAAAAGAGAATACGGTGGTGGGTAGTGGTGATAAAGAGGTGTTCGACGAAATCCTCCTCCCGGGGAGTCAATCCCATCATACCCCGCCCCCCCCGATGCTGACTTCTATAGGTGGTAACAGGCATTCTCTTAATATAGCCGGCATGGGTAATGGTGATGACTACTTCCTCCCGGGGGACCAAATCCTCCATTTCCATGCTGCCCCCGTGGGGAGTGATCTTTGTGCACCGTTCATCGGCATATTTCTCCTTGATTTCCAAGAGTTCTTGCCGAATGATCTGGTTGACCATTTCCTTGCTGGCCAAAACAGAACGCAAGTATTCAATACGGGCGATGAGTTCCCGGTATTCAATCTCAATTTTCTCCCTTTCCAAACCCGTAAGCCTTTGGAGCCGCATAGCCAAAATGGCCTGGGCCTGTTCCTGGGAAAGGCCGAAGTTTTCCATCAAACCCCCCCTGGCTTCCTCCACCGTCTCGGAAGCGCGGATGAGGGCAATGACGGCATCCAGGTGATCTAAAGCAATGCGGAGCCCCTCCAGGATATGGGCCCGGGCCTCGGCCCGGTTAAGTTCATATTGGGTGCGCCGCACTATTATATCCCTTTGGTGATGGATATAGTGGAATAAGACCTCCCGAAGACTTAAAATCTTGGGGGCACCGTCGACTATGGCCAGCATAATTATGCCAAAACTGGCCTGCATCTGGGTCTGCTTGTAAAGATGATTTAAAATTACCTTGGGGTTGGCATCCCGCCTCAGCTCAATTACTATCCTTATGCCCGCCTTATCGGTTTCATCCCGCAGATCCGTTATCCCCACCAATTTTTTCTCCCGGATCAGCTGGGCCATGCGCTCCAGCATCCTGGATTTGTTGACCTGGTAGGGTATTTCCGTGACGATGATCTGGGCCCGGCCGTTTTTCAGCCGTTCGATCTGGGCCCGGGCCCGGATGCGCACAATTCCCCGCCCGGTTTCATAGGCCGACTCAATGCCCTTCCGCCCCAGGATGATGCCCCCGGTGGGAAAGTCCGGGCCCTTGATGACCTGCATCAATTCTTTGCTAGTTGCTTCCGGCTTATCAAGGAGGAGCACCAGGCCATCAATGACCTCTGCCAAGTTATGGGGGGGAATGTTGGTGGCCATTCCCACGGCGATTCCCGCCGAACCATTGACCAGTAAATTGGGAAAGCGAGCCGGCAGCACCTCCGGTTCCTCCAAGCTTTCGTCGAAGTTGGGGATAAAATCAACGGTATCCTTGTCGATGTCCCGCAGGAGTTCAGTGGATATCGGAGCTAACCTGATCTCCGTATAACGCATGGCTGCGGCACTGTCCCCATCAATGGAGCCAAAGTTTCCATGGCCATCGATGAGGAGGTAACGAGTAGCAAAATCCTGGGCCATCCGGACAATGGTATCATAGACGGCCGTATCGCCATGGGGGTGATACTTACCCAATACTTCCCCCACAATACGGGCCGATTTTTTATGGGGTTTGTCAGAGGTGTTCCCCAGTTCATTCATGGCGTAGAGGATACGCCGGTGCACCGGTTTTAGGCCATCCCGCACATCGGGCAGGGCCCTCCCCACGATGACACTCATGGCATAATCCAAGTAGGATTTTTTCATTTCCTCTTCAATATCTACCGGAATAATTTTTCCGTGGGTGTATCCTTCCACACTATCCCCTTCCTTTCTGAGGGAAAACTACTGCAAACATCTTGATATTATTCAGCGGGCAATGTCATCACAAATGGGTACTAGTATTGCGATCCTTTTTATTTTCCCAGCGGCCCTGAATTTTTTTCAAGGGGCCGATAAAATCCAATGCTCCAGCAACCTTGGCGGCAAAAAAATCTAGATCATCCCGGGGCCCCACCGGCAGACGGCGCAGACGATAGGGGCTAATCCTAATACCGCTGTTATCGGCGGCAAAGTTTGTGGTAACGGCCCCTTGAAAATACTGCTGCACCAGGCCACAGTTGGGGCGGATAAAATCAAAATCCTGGCCCCAGGGGTAGGCTAAAATTACTGGTGTTACGGCTAATCTATCTTCAATTAGGGCAATATTGGTCCTCAACTCCCGCTGCAAAACTTCTTTTTCAACGGTGGCAATTTGAATATGGGAATGGGTATGGGCCCCCACTTCCACCAGGGGATGCATTTTCTCCAGTTCGCCCCAGCCCAGAGGCGGCAGCTGGGGATAAAGGCCGGCCCGCCGGGAAAATTCCCTATAATCGGCGGCCTCCAGGAAACCACTGCTGACAAAAATAGTGGCCGGGCAAGAATAGTCTTGCAAAACCGGATAGGCAAAGTGATAGTTATCCTGATAGCCATCATCAAAGGTCACCGCCCCGGTGCCGGGAAGGAGGCGGTTTTCTATTTTGGCTTGTAGATATTCCCTTAGGCTTACCACCCGGAAATTTTCCCTAAAAAAGGCTATTTGCTCCCGAAAGGCCCCCGGAGTCACGGCCAAGGGGTGATTGGGATGGACAGAATGATACATCAAAATGGGTGTCGAATCATATGTAAGCCCCGTCATTTTTAGAGCACCTGTAAGCAATTTTTTAATGGCAACCCGCAGAATCGCCACCTCCCCCACTAACCACAAAAATATTCCCTTCCCCCGGCCCCTCAGGCATAATCAGTGTCCCCGGGTGTCACCCGCCAAGAGGAGGGTATTTCCTCCGTTAGGGGCCGCAGAGCCAGGATACCGGCTTGAAGGAGATTGGGTACATAACCCCGCCGCCAGGCCGGCCCCGGTATCTCCGGCAAGGGCCACATGGTCATAAAATGAACCCCCCGCTGCCCAAGGTGTTTTTCCACCCCCTGCAGCAGGGGGAGGGGTTCCATGGATCCGGGCATAAATTCCAGCAAATGCCCCCTTCTCCCCCCAATTCCTATAACACTATAGGCCATTATTTGTCCCCGCCGCTCCCAAACCAAAAGGATATAGTTACTTTTTCTAGTACTGTCCAAATAGCGCCACTGTAAATAGCGGGCATCTTTACAAATTCCGGCTGTCTTGGCAGTGCCATATAATTCCCACAGCCGGTCAAATTCCTTCCCCACCCGGTGGAGCGTTTTTAAATTGGGTGCTTTCTTATTATAGCCGGGGAAAGATGCGGCAAAAAGGGGTTTGACCCATTTGCGCAATTTTTGCCGGGGCACCCAGCCCAAACGGCGGTTGAGGGGAAAGGATTTTTCATTGGGAAAACTAAAGACCAAGGCCCAACCCCTTTCCCGGGCCTCGGCCAAAACTTCTTCGGTCAAACGTCTAAAAATACCTTTACCCCGATGTTCCGGATGGACGGCCGCATCGGTGGCTTGACAAGCTATCTTATATCCACTGCCGTCCCAAATTCTGTAGGGAACCAGGGCCCGGTGCCCCACCACCTGGCCCCGATTTAGAGCCAACCAGATGAGGGCCGGCCCGGCCGGGCCCTCCTGATAATACCAACGCCACCAGTTTATTTCCCTTTTCTCTTTAAAGACCAGGGACAAAAGGGCCCTGATACCCTCCTCATCCCCGGGCCGGTAAGGTCTAAATTCCACATTTTTTCCTCCCCCCAAGGGTGGCTTGCACCGGCTGGCTGCCGGAAGGTAGGTACCCCCGACAAAAGGTCAACCGGCCGGCCTATATATCCAAGTTTTGCACAAAGAGGGCATTATCCTGGATAAATTCCCGCCGGGGTTCTACCCGATCCCCCATGAGGATGGTGAAGATCTGGTCCGCCGCCAGGGCATCTTCCAGGGTAACCTGCAACAAGGTCCTGGTTTCCGGATCCATGGTGGTCTCCCAAAGCTGAATAGGATTCATCTCCCC
>JAAYTH010000007.1 GCA_012523785.1 Bacillota bacterium
CGGTGATAGGGAGCTGAAGGAGTGTACAGTTTCCGTCCGGGGGAGAAGTGAAGGTGATATGGGGGCCATGAGTTTTTCCTGCTTCCAAGAAAGAATTAGAACCGAAATAGCTGAAAAAGCTTTTAATTGACGCTTTAAATACCCTGTGCTATACTATAGGCAGCAAATTCACATTAAATAGTCCAAAGTAGAAGCTACCCGCTTCTCACCCTGCGGCGCCCTGGGCTGTTAGCAGGGTTGGGGATCTAAACAGAATGAAACTATCTTCTGTTGCGGGTGCTTGCACCCGCTTTTTTTATGGGCTGTTTTTAGGGAATTGTGTTAAAGGCAGTCTTTCGGAATTTACCCGGTGAAGGTTACCAAAAATTGATTAGTTGTGGGGTAAAGCCAAAGGGGTTCTGGGGAACTGCGAAAATCTTAGGGAGGTGTAATACTATCAGAAGGGGTTTTCAGGTCAATGAAGGGATCCGGGCGCGAGAAGTACGGTTGATTGATGTCAGTGGTAAACAATTGGGGATCATGCCTACCCGCGAAGCCTTGCGAATTTCCCGAGATCATCAATTGGATTTGGTTGTGGTTGCTCCTAAGGCTAAACCGCCGGTCTGTCGGATTATGGATTATGATAAGTACAAGTATGAGCAAAGTAAGAGGGAAAAGGAAGCCCGGAAAAAACAAAAGGTCATTACCGTTAAAGAAGTCCGCCTTAGGCCTAATATTGAAGAACATGACCTAAAGGTAAAAATGAGAAATGCTGTGCGTTTTCTAACCAGTGGTGATAAAGTTAAGGTTACCGTTCGTTTCCGGGGCCGGCAAATTGCCTATAAGGATGCCGGTAGGGAGCTCTTAGATGAAATAGCTGAAGGGGTTAAGGAATTGGGAGTAGTAGAAAAAGGAGCCCGGGTTGAGGGTAGGCAGATGACTATGGTCTTGGCCCCGCGGCCGGAACAATCGGAAAAATAGAAGGAAAACTAGCAGTCGTGGCGGCAGGAGAAGGAGGGATACGGTAATGGGCAAGATGAAGACCCGGCGCTCGGCGGCAAAGCGCTTTAGGACTACGGGTACGGGAAAATTTAAACGGCATAAAGCCTATAAAAGCCATATTCTGGGTAAAAAAAGTGCAAAAAGAAAGCGTAAACTGCGCAAACCCGGCCTGGTAGACAAAGCTGATTTAGATCGGGTGCGCAAGATGCTGCCCTATTCTTGAGTTTTTGGCAGGATGAAGGAGGTGTTGGCAGTGGCACGGGTAAAACGGGGTGCAACAACCCACAGAAGGCATAAGAAAATAAAAAAGATGGCCAAGGGATACCGGGGCGCCCGCAGCAGAACCTTTAAAGCTGCAAACGAAACCGTCCTCAAGGCCTTATCATATGCTTACCGGGATCGGCGGGCCAGAAAACGGGATTTTCGTAAGTTGTGGATTGCCAGGATTAATGCGGCAGCCCGGCTGGAAGGCCTTTCTTACAGTAGATTTATTAATGGCTTAAAGCAGGCCGGAGTGGATATTAACCGCAAAATGCTGGCCCAATTGGCGGTGGAAGACAGCGAGGCCTTCGGAGATTTAGTTGCAGTAGCTAAGGAAAAGTTGAATGCTTAATAAACCTGGGGAAAACCCTGGGTTTTTCTTTGTTGCTGACGGAGGGCAATGGGAACATGGGTTTGGGCTATTGACTTCTGCTCTCTTCATGGTGTACACTTAGTGGCGGAAAGCATTCTAAAACTTTATACCCCTTGTTAGGTGAGGCTCCTGTACAGATATAAGCCACTGCCCGGAAATGTCGAGAGACACCAATGGGTAAACAGGTATTGCCGGCTTAAGGTTTTACCTAATGTGGTTGGAATACTCCTAGGCTGTACAGTGCTAAAACTCAACAAGGAGGGGCTTTCCCCTCCGGTTGCGGCTCATATGTCAGCCTAGCCGGCCTTTTATACCCCTTCCTTGTGTGAGGGGAATTTTTATTATAAGGGAGGTGGTGGTTGTGGGTACTGGGCCTGAACACCCTCCTCGAAGTAGGCAGAAGGAAACAAATTTAAACGGCCGGGCACCCACCCATCACTGCACCGTTTTCCCCTGGTGTTTTTCTCCGGTTGGGTTGGGGCAAAATAAGTGCCGTATACAACCGAAGGGAGAGGCTTGGTATGAAGAAGGTAGAAGCATGGGTAGACCAGCTCCGTGCTATTTTGGCTGTGGGAAAGGAATCCGAGGCAATTGATTTTTTGCTTACCTTACAGCCTTATGATCAGGCGGAAATAATTAATTTATTAACCTTCGAGGAGAGGCAGAAACTCATGCCCCTCCTAGATGATGAATCCCTGGCTCCCATCTTTAAGGAATTGGAATCTGATGTTATAACCGAGGTCGTAGATTCCATAGGTGGGGAATGGGCCTCTGGAGTTTTGGGTGAAATGTCTTCCGATGATGCCGCCGACCTTTTGGGGGAATTAGAAGGGGAGCAGGTGGAGGAGCTCCTGGAGTTGATGGAAACAGAGGATGCCCAGGAAGTCACAGCCCTCCTTACCCATCCGGAAGAGACTGCCGGTGGTCTCATGACCAGGGAATATGTTACTGTTAAAAGGGATTGGTCTGTGGGGAAGACCTTGGAGATATTGCGGAAAATAGCCCCGGAGGCGGAGACTATTTATTACCTTTATGTCACCGATGCTCAGGAGCGGCTGGTGGGTGTTGTTTCACTGCGCCAATTGATTGTGGCGGCACCGGAAACGCCAGTCGGTGATGTGATGTCTGAGAATGTTATTTCCGTGTCTGTGGGGGAAGATCAGGAAATGGTGGCCCGGCAGATCAAAAAGTATGATTTCTTGGCATTACCGGTAATAGATCATAATAGACATATCCTGGGAATTGTAACCGTGGACGATGTCATGGATGTTTTGGAAGATGAGGCTATTGAGGACATGTCCCGCTTGGCCGCAATCCAGGGTGTGAGTTCAGCCGGTGACCTTTGGGAGCCTGCCTACCAAGCAGCCATGAAACGGCTGCCCTGGTTGGTTCTCCTCTTGGGTATTGGCATGCTGTCTGGTAATATTATTGCCCGCTTTGAAGAGACCTTGGAAACAGTGCTGACATTGGCCCTTTTTATCCCCCTTATTACCGATATGGCTGGGAATACGGGCACCCAGGCCTTGGCGGTGGTGGTGTGGGGATTGGCCATTGGGGAATTTCGCCCCCGGGATCTATTGTGGCTTATGAAACGGGAGGCGGGAGTGGGGTTAATAGTCGGTATTGTAAATGGCTTGCTCATTGCTGTGGGGGCCTATATTTGGCAGGGTAATATTTGGCTGGGTTTCGTCATTGGTTTCTCCCTTTGGGTCACCCTTTTTGTGGCTACCATGGCCGGAACGGTGGTACCCCTAATCCTTTTTCACTTTAATATTGATCCAGCGGTGGCTTCTGGTCCCCTTATCACAACCATCAATGATATTATCGGCCTTACTATTTATTTTTCTGTGGCAACTGCCTTTATGAACTTATTGTTGAACTAATGTCTGTTAAAGGAGGTCGCCATTGATGCGGCGGGCACTGCTTGTATTTCTAATACTATTTCTAGTCCAATGTTCAATACCGGTCCAGGCCGGGGAACTAAATATCGCAGCCCAAGGGGCCGTCCTCATGGATAGGGAAACAGGACGTGTCCTCTACGCCCACAACCCCCATATACCGCTGCCCCCGGCCAGTACCACCAAGATCATGACCATCCTCCTGGGGCTGGAATTGGGCCAGCCCGAAGAAATAGTGACCATATCCCGCCTGGCTGAATACCAGGAGGGCAGCAGGGTCTACCTGGGGGAAGGGGAGGAATACACCCTTCAAGAGCTCCTTTATGCTACCCAACTATCTTCGGCCAATGACGCGGCGGTGGCGGTGGCGGAGCACCTGGCCGGATCTGTGGAGGATTTTGCCCAGTTGATGAACCAACGGGCCCGGGAATTGGGGGCGAAAAATACTAATTTTGTCAATCCCAATGGGCTTCCGGATCCCGAACATCGGACAAGTGCTTATGATCTGGCCCTCATTACTCGCCAGGCCTTGCAATATCCAGAGTACCGGGAACTAATCACTACCAGCTCTTATCCCATGTCCTGGCCCGGGCGGGAGGAGGACCGCCAGCTGCGGAACTGCAATAAGCTCTTCCATCTTTATGAAGGGGCCGATGGGGTTAAAACCGGCTACACAACTGAAGCTGGCCATACCTTTGTAGGCTCGGCAACCCGGGAGGGGAGACAGCTCATCAGTGTTGTCCTGGGGAGTGATAATAACCATGTCTGGTCCGATACCATCGCCCTATTGGACTATGGGTTTGAGAACTTTACCAATGAGCGGCTATTGGCCCCGGGGGAGGAGGTTGCCCAGGCGGAGGTAAAATACGGATCTACAGTTCCTCTAGTGTTGGCTGAAGGCTTTACTTATTCTTTGGCGGTGGGGGAATCGGAGGAGATCACCACAGAAGTAGAATTGGAAGAGAGTATCGTGGCTCCCATCAAGGAAGAGGAACCCTTGGGTGTTTTAAGGGTGTATTTTGGGGGAGAAAAGCTGGCGGAAATACCTCTTTTGGCGGCGGAAGGTGTAAAAAGAAAAATATATACCCGCTGGTGGTTTTGGCCCTTGGCTTTTTATGTGCCCTGGCGTACATGGGTCGGTATCCGCCGTTTGCAGCGCCACCGTCGGCGCCGGGTATGGAGGGCATAGAGAAGGAGGAGGAAAATGCGCCGGTCTGTAAAGCAGAATTATATGCTCTTGGAGACGGGATTAGGTTGGGTTGGAGTTGGCTTTACGGCGGAAGGATTGTGGTCCACGTCCCTGCCGCGGGAAGGTCCCATGGATGTCCTCGAGCGGTTGGAAGCCCATGGCCAATTGGGGGCGGAAAAGGATTACCCGGCGGTGCGCCGGGATCTGCAGAAATATTTTGCCGGTGAAAAGGTCGATTTTACCTGTTATCCCATCGACTGGAAAGGTTATACTCCCTTTAGGCGGGATGTTTTACGGGAAACGGCGGTTATCCCCTACGGGGAAGTTAGAACCTATAAGGAGCTGGCGGCCGCCGTCGGATCTCCCCGGAGCAGCCGGGCCGTGGGTGGAGTCATGGCCTATAATCCCCTTCCCCTCATCATTCCCTGCCACCGGGTTGTGAGAAGTGATGGTAGTTTGGGTGGTTTTGGCGGCGGGCTGGCTTTAAAGGCTAAACTATTGGAATTGGAAGGAGTTGAACTGCCCCTGGGCTAATTATGGGGGTAAATGACATCTATGGGGGCTGCTCTCCCGGTGGGGGGAGATGGCCCCTTAAATTATTGCCGTCGCCTCATTTCCCGCTGCCATTGTGGGTATTTATCATGGCTTCAAGGCCTTTAGTAGATTTAATATCTCCCCCGGGCATAATCCAGATGACCTCCACATCCTCCAGTTCTTCAGATAGCTCGTGGCCTTCCGTATAGGGCAAGAGGAAAAGGGCTGTGGAAAGGAAATCTGCCAGGCCCGAATCTGGCGCCACCACCGTTACCGCCTGGTAGAAGGATGCGGGCCAGAGGGTTTTTGGATCTATAATATGATGAAGTACCTCCCCATCCACCACATAATAGCGTTGCTGGCCGCTGCTGGTGACCACAGCTCCTTCCCCTATATTGAGGGTAGCAAGAATTCCGGTGCTTCCGGTGGGATCTTCTATCCCGATGGCCCACTTTTCCCGGCCATCCGGGGGAATACCGATGGTGCGTACATTACCACCAGCATTGATAACCCCGGCTCCTAATCCTGCTGCCGCCAGCTCCCGGGCCACGATTTCCACGGCAAAACCTTTAGCCACGGCACCCACATCCAAAGCCATACCCTGGTGGGTTAAAAATACCGTGCTCTGTGCCTTGTCAACGACAACATTATTGATATCGGTGTGAAGCATTGCCTCCCGCAGTATTTTTAGGGGTGGGACCGTTGCTATTTCGGGGTTTGCCATACCCTTAGTACGATAATCGTGCCAGATTTCTAGCAGGGGCCCTAGGGCAATGTTTGCCTTCCCCCCGGTGTGCCCACACCATTTCTGGGAAAAGGCGATGAGATCAATGACCTCCCCTTCTACCCGCACCGGTTTGATACCGGCGTGATCATTTATTGTTTTTATGTTGTTCAGACCCGGATAGTCATGATAAATATCGAAAAGTTTGTGCAGCTGCTGAAAACGCCCCCGGGCCATATTATAGTAATGGTCAAATTCCCCCTTATTATTCGTATAGGCCGTGATTTGGATCATGGTGTCAAAGGTTTCAAAGATAGTGCCCGTATATCTATTGAAGGTTTTTTTGGGTGCACAGCCCCAGGGAAAAAGAGATAGGGATAGGATAATGATCAATAGGGCCGCTGCTTTTTTCATTCACATCACCTTCTCAAATGATAGCAGAGATTAGGGGGCCGGACAATGCATATATTTTATGTAACTGATCAGTTGCACCCACAAACCCTATGTTGTCGGCTTTCCCGATACATGGCAAAACATCCTGGTTGTCATCCTGGGGGCAGTGCCCCAAGGATCTTTAGAGTTATGTGCCTAGGACCCTTTGCTTCGCTCCCTTTGCTTTGCTCTGAATAGTTGGGATGACATTAGGGGTTGTTGATGAATAGTTACTATTTTATTAATTATCCTTGCCTATCCCAACCGGATTTAACCCCGATTGTTTAATCGCCTAAAAAAAGAAAGAACACCATTGAAAAGGCCCTGGGCCGCCGCTTTGTGAAAATCCACATCCCGGAGCAGGCCCTCATCCAGGCGATGGGAAATGCAGGCTATTTCTACCAAGGCTGCCGGGATGGGAAGCCGCCGGAGGAGGGTTAGGTTAACAGGTGTTATGCCCCGTGGGGGTATGCTAATCCTACGTTTTATTTCTTCCTCTAGGCAGGCAGCTAGTAATTTATTATTTTCCTTCCCATAGTAATGTTTAATCCGAAACCCCGACTGGGGTTTTTCCTTTTCTACTCCCGTGGCAATAGCCAAAAAGAGGCTAGATTTTAATTCCCGGCACATTTGTAGCCGATCCCCGACGGGTATAAATTCAGCATCCCGCCGGGTAATATTGACCCGGGCCGGTACCTGAGCGATAAGTTGGGCCAGGCGCCGGGCTATTTGTAGAGTAGGTATATGTTCCGGCAGCCCGGTTGGACTCATCGCCCCTCTTTTTTTCCCGTCATAGGCGGGGTCAAGGAGAAGGCTTTGGTTCCGGAAATAGCGCCCAAGGGGGGAACGGTCCAGGTCGAGTATTAAACGGTGGGGAAGGCCGGGTACTTCTTCCGGGGAATTGCCACTGGGCTCACTGGTATTGATTATTACCTGGGGTGTGCCCACAGCATCCTGGCAGATGGCCAAAGTATTTATAAGACCATCATAGACCCTGATAATGCCGGGGGGCATATTGAGGTAGGCCCCGGGAAAAGTGATAATAGTTTTATCTTTTTTGCTTTCTATATCCCAAGAAAAGGGGGCGCTGGCCTCTAGGATAATCCGGGAGGAGAGGCAACTAAAGGATCTGGAAGATCCAAAAATCCCGGTTCGGATATTAGTAAGATAGGAAATCAAGGGTCATAACCTCCTTTCAGATTGATGGGATTGGGGGGATGGATATTTGATCCCACCGGCACCTGGGAGCTGATCTTAAGGGCCTTTATTTATACCTATGATGTGGGGTGGGGGATCTTTCTTTTTTTAGCCCAGGGACAAAAATAAGATGGGATGAATAGGATAAAGTACCTCGCCAACAGTAGAAATTCAAACCCTAGGGAGGTGGTGAAGACGGCGGGAAAAATTGCCATTAGGACCCATCTATTGAAACCCGGGGATAATATTGTGGAAGTAGTGGAGCGCTACATTAAAAATATTGGCAGCCCGGGGGATTTAATAGCAATCTGTGAGAGTGTAGTAGCCATAACCCAAGGGCGTATTTTTTTGCCTAGCGAGGTTAGGGCCGGGATCTTGGCCAGTTTTCTCTGCCGTTTTACCGGCAGGCATGGCAGTTTAACCTCTCCGGCAGCCATGCAGTTAGCTGTCAATGAGGTGGGCCGGTTTAGAATTCTTTGGGGGGCTGCCCTGGGGGCCCTGGGGAAGTTAATGGGCAAAAAAGGCCTATTTTACCATATAGCCGGTCGCCAAGCAGCCCTAATAGATGATGTGGCCGGGACCATGCCGCCCTTTGAAAGGCATATAATACTGGGGCCCCGGGATGCCCAGGGCTTGGCTAGAGCCATCTGGGAACGGACGGGGATAGATACGGTAATAGTAGATGTCAACAACCTGCGTTGTGTCGATATTATAGGTGCCTCCCGGGGGATAGATCAGCGGCTGGTCGTGACACTTCTGGAGGATAATCCCAGTGGCAACTATGATGAACAGACCCCCATAACTCTGATTAAGAATTATCGCGAGCGAAGGTGGTGAAGCAGGTGGCCAGGGAAAAAGTCCAGACCGAAGCACCTTTGTTAAAAGCCCTTTCCCACTACCTGGAGAAGAGAGTTATTAGATTTCATATGCCCGGCCATAAGGGTGGACGCAAATTAGATCCTTTGGTCCGCCATTTAGTGGGTGATCAGGCCTTTGCCCTGGACATTACCGGAGTGGAGGGGATGGATGACTTGCATCAACCCCAGGGGATATTGGCCCAATCCCAAAGCCTTTTGGCCCAGGCCTTTGGTGCTGACTATTCGTATTTTCTCATCAATGGCACCACCTGTGGTGTCCAGGCCCTTATCCTAACTCTCTGCAATCCGAGGGATAAGATCATTGTACCCCGCAATATGCACAAATCAATGATTGCCGGGGTCATCTTCAGTGGTGCCCAGCCAATTTTTGTTGCCCCGGAG
>JAAYTH010000051.1 GCA_012523785.1 Bacillota bacterium
AATTATATTGGGGTCCTTTTTTTTCAACGACCTGCCAATCCCCGAAACTGTACCCCCTGTACCCACCGCGCTGACAAGGGCGGATAGTTCGCCCTTCATCTGCTGCCATATTTCCCGGGCCGTACCATCTTCATGGGCCTTGGGGTTGGCCGGGTTGGTAAATTGTTGGGGCATGAAATAATCGGCATTATGGCGACATAAATCTTGGGCCTTGGCAATTGAACCCCCCATCCCCTCTTTTCCGGGAGTCAAAACAATTTGGGCCCCGTAGGCCCGCAAAATCCTTCTTCTTTCGATACTCATGGAATCGGGCATAACCAGTATTAGTTTGTAACCTTTAGCCGCGGCAACCATAGCCAGGCCTATTCCAGTATTACCACTGGTTGGTTCAATAATAGTGTCACCCGGTTTTATTTTCCCCCGGGCTTCCGCCTCTTCAATCATTCTTACCGCAATCCTGTCCTTGATGCTGCGGCCAGGATTAAAGCCCTCTAATTTTAACCAGACCGCCGCTCCCTGAGGGGCACTTATTTTGTTAAGTCTAATTAGTGGTGTTTTCCCAATTAATTGGGTTACATCAGTCGCCTTTTGCATTTACTCCCCCACTCCCTTTTGGACAAAATAAAAAACCGCCCCGTATATACAGAGACGGTCATTACCGCGGTCCCACCCTGTTTAACTTCGCATTATAGCCCTTAGGGAAATGCGAAATTCGCTCTTGATTATCAAGTACGCCCTGAGCAAAGGTCATACCCTAACACTGTAACGGGTGTCCCCGTTGGCGCCTACTCCCCATGGGTTTCGGGCCACAATTCCGGGAGGCACTTGGGCAAATCCCTTTCCTAAAACCCCTTTCAGCCCCTGGGGGTTTTTCTCTAGTGGAAATCTATTTGCCTACTTTTTCCCTTCATCATCTTATAAATTTTAAATTCCATCCCAGTATAGGATATTAGCCCCGGGTTGTCAATGGCAATAATTTCATTATTTTTCCAGACAATAGACAATGGCAATGGTACCGGGGCCACCGTGTAGGCCCACGATTGGGCCAACGGGCACAATGGGAGCAACCAATCCATAACGTTCCTTAATAAGCCGGGCCAGTGTCCTTGCCTGCACCAAATTGTCGATATGCTGCACAATTACTGCCTTTAAACCATAGGCCCTGGAGTCTGCATCCAAAAGTCTTAACATATGACGGATGGCCCTCCGCATGGTTCTGACCTTTTTGGCCACACTGGTGATTCCTTCGGCAAAGTAAAGGACCGGCTTAATATCCAGAAGGGATCCTATCAAGGCGGCGGCACCACCGATACGGCCCCCCTTGTGCATGTATTCGAAGGTGGCAGGAATGAAATAAAGACGCATCCGTTCCACTAAGCTCTGGGCAATACTGTAAACATCACTAAAGGATTTCCCTTCCCGGGCCTCCCGGGCCGCCTCCATTACGGGATATCCGACGGCCATGGCCGTATTTAAGGAGTCAATAATTGCTATTTTCGCCCCTTCATATTGCCTTAACACACTTTCTTTGGCCGCAAGGGCCGTCTCATAAGTACCACTAATCTTAGAAGAAAGGAAAACAGCGACAATATCGTGCCTCCTGATCACCAAATCCTCGAAAATGGCCTGGATTTCACCCCGGGAAGGTTGGGATGAAGTGGGAATAACAGGACTTTCGGCCAGTTTTTCATAAAAATAATCAGTGGGGACCTGCCCGTCGATGAAAGATTCATCGGGGAAATGAATAGATAGGGGTATAACGGTTATATCCAGTTCCTTCTGGGTCTGGCGAAGAATATCCGCAGTACTGTCGGTTACCAATTTCACAGACATGTGAACCTGGTCAGTAAGCCAGGGCTACACCATCCTTTCCGCTGGTTTTTCGCAGTTCAAATCAATACTATATGGATGTATTCGAGCATTTGCCAGCTGTTTCCTGCCAAAATATAATAATTACTAATCCAAAATAATAAACCACCTAATTCAATAGGTGGTGTTTTTTGGTGGAGGCGGGGGGGAGTTGCACCCCCCGTCCGAAAGTGTATTTGCACGAGCTTCTACAGGTTTAGCCGCAGTTTTTGTTTTTGCCCCCGGAGACTCCCAACGGCTGGATGCCCCGGGAACTAGTCCGTAGGTTTCCTACCCCTTCGCCGGACGAGGATGGGGCAGTAGCCTGTTTAAATGACACCCGTTACCGTACCCACAGGCCGGGTGCGGGCGGATGTAGCTGCTATTTTTAAGCAGCTAGGGCGTAATTATCGTTTGCGTTTAAATCAGTTCCACGGTTTTACGAGCCGCGGGACTCGACCTGCCGCCCCTACCTATATCACCCTCGTCGAATCTGACTCGCCCCCATAATCGGCAAATTGTAATTGTTGATGTAATCTGCCATTAATTAACTATCTACCCCTAGCGATATCTTTCCTTCAGGGCCCGGGCCATTTCCTGTTGGGCATCCCGTCGGGCAATGGCTTGCCTTTTATCGTACTTGCGTTTACCCTTGGCTAAGGCCAGTTCCACCTTGGCCAAGCCCTTCTGAGTAAAGTAGGTTTTAAGGGGAATTAGGGTATAGCCCTTTTCTCCCACCGCACCAGCCAAACGGCCTATCTGCCTTTTATGCAAGAGGAGCTTTCGGGGCCGCTTGGGTTCATGATTGTAATGGCTTGCTTTATCATAAGGACTTATATGCATATTATATAAAATTACTTCACCATTTTCAACCCGGGCGTAACCATCCCGCAGGTTTGCCCGGCCAAGGCGCAGGGATTTTACCTCCGAACCCCTAAGGGCAATCCCGGCCTCCACTGTTTCTAGAATATGATAATCATGCCTTGCTTTCCGGTTGTTGATTACCGCCCTTGGTGCCGTCCTTTTATGATTCACTCACGATCACCCCAGTAATGATGAACCCTTCCTTAAGCGGCAATTGCTACAAAAGAAGGGTTGAGGTAACTGCCGGTTCAATTGGTTTGAATTGCATACTTATTGTACCCCATGGCCAGTGCAAAGTCAAGAAACGGAAAAAAGCAAAAGTCAAAGTCACCGTCCTCCAGACCCATTCCAGTGGCACCTCATGGGTCAAAGGGGCAAGGTAATGGACCTTAAATTTCGGAGCACCGTTGAACAGGTTTTCCCAGGTGGTTACCACCTGGGAAATTTCACAACTATGCCTCAACTAATTCAAAATCTATAGTCCGTTCCGCTAAATCGGCCTTGGTGAGTTCTACCCTCACCCGGTCTCCAATCCGGTAGCGCTTTTTGGTCCGCTCGCCTAAAAGGGACAGTTGTTTTTCCAGGTAATGATAGTAATCATCGGTTATATTGCTTATATGCACTAAACCTTCTACCCCGTTGGCCAGTTCTACAAAAATGCCAAAGGGCATCACTCCACTGATTACACCATCAAAGATCTGCCCCTCCCGGGGAAGCATATATTCTATTACTTTCAGATCCACTGATTCCCTTTCCGCCTCTTCAGCCACCCGCTCCCGCCGGGATACTTCCTCTGCCAGGGTGGGTAATTTATCCGCCAACCTTTGCTGCTGTTTTCCATGCAGGGTACCCCGGAGCATTCCCTTTATAATCCGATGTATTGTGAGATCTGGGTAGCGGCGGATGGGAGCGGTAAAGTGGGTGTAATACTTAGCCGCCAGGGCAAAGTGCCCCAGGCATTGGTGGTAGTAGCGGGCCTGTTTAAGAGAGCGCAAAACCACCTCATTGACCAACCTTTCTTCCGGTTTCCCCTCAGCTCTAGCCAATATTTTTTGTAAATCCTGGGGGCCGATACCGCCGCCGGACTTCAGGGTATAGCCTAAATTGTGCAGAAATTCTCGTAGGGAAGCCAAATCATCTTGTTGGGGTTTTTCATGCACCCGGTACAAAAAAGGCAGTTTTAACCAGTAAATATATTCTGCCACTACTTCATTGGTCAGCACCATAAATTCTTCCACTATGTCAGAGGCAATGTTGCGTTCCACGATCTCTATGGCGGTAGGCCTTCCCCTTTCATCCAGTATTACCTTCCTCTCCCGGAAATGAAAATCAATGCTCCCCCGCCGGGTACGCCTACCCTTTAGGATCCCACATAATTCCTCCATTAGTTGTAAATCAGGAGTAAGGTCAGCATATCGGCCTTCCGCTACTCCCTCTCCCAATAATATAGCCTCCACTATATTATAGGTAAGCCGTTCTTGCACCTTAATTACGGATTCCCGAATCTCATGGGATAACACCTGCCCCTGGGAATCTACTTCCATAAAAACGGTAAGGGCCAGCCGATCTTCCCCCTTATTGAGGCTACAGATACCATTGGATAAACTGGGGGGAAGCATAGGGATAACCCGATCCACCAGATAAACACTACAGCCCCGGGCTTGAGCCTCCCGGTCTAACCCGCTATTACCCGACACATAATGGGCCACATCGGCGATGTGGACCCCCAGCCGGAAATTGCCATTATCCAATTTTTCAATGGAAAGGGCATCATCCAGATCCCGGGCATCTTCATTATCAATGGTCACTGTAGGCAAATGCCGCAGGTCTAAACGCCCCTTGTATTCATCCGGCCGGACAGCCACCGGGGCCTGCATGGCTTCCCTCCAGGCCTGGGGGGGAAATTCAGCCTCTAGGTGGTACTTCTTCATGATGACTAGTATGTCAACACCCGGATCACCTTTATGGCCGATGATTTCAATAACTTTGCCCTCCGGGTTGCGCCGATCTTGGGGCCACTTGGTGACAGCAGCTACCACCAAATCACCGTTGCGGGCATTTTTATCGGCCCGGCCGGGGATAAAAACATCCTGACAGATTCGCTTTTCCTCGGGAACCACGAACCCATAGCGATTGGTGCCAGAATACACCCCCACAATCTGCTCATTGGCCCGCTCCAACACCCGGATGACTTTGCCTTCCTGAGATTTCCCATCCAGCATCCGCCTGGTCACCTTCACCAGCACCCGGTCGTTGTGCATGGCCCCCAGCATACTCTCGGCCTTCACATAGACATCTTTTCCTTCTTCCACCAGGACAAAACCATAGCCTTGGGGATGCCCCTGTAACCTCCCCACCACCATATTCATGCGTTGGGGTAAGCCATACCGGCCTTTACGAACCCGGACAATTTCTCCTTCATCTTCCAAGTCCTCCAAAACCCGCCGCAGCTCCTTGGTGCTTAGGCCATTGAGCCCTAGGCCCCGGCGAATCTCCTTAAAAGACACCGGCCTCTTGGCCTTTTTTCTGATGAACACTAATACCTTTTCTAATACTTTCTCCCGATCAAACAAATAAATTAAATCCTCCTTTAATTCCTTCTTATAATTCCAGTTGCCAACATTTTAACCATAAGGAACAAAACAAAACTAATAAAACAAATAAGCAAACTAGACCCCATGGATCTAGTTTGCCCATTTTAAAGGTGGCAAAACTCCCCAAGTTAATCCACTTTAGATAAAAAGGGGCGCAAAAACCAGAGCTACAATGGTCATAAGTTTGATTAAAATATTGAGGGAGGGCCCGGCCGTATCCTTAAAGGGATCACCCACCGTGTCCCCGACAACAGCCGCCGCGTGGGTATCGGTGCCCTTCCCCCCTAAATTACCATCTTCTATATACTTCTTGGCATTATCCCAGGCCCCACCGGCATTGGCCATGAAAATTGCCATCATTACTCCTGTTATTAGGGATCCGGCCAATAAGCCGCCCAGGGCCTCTTTCCCCAAAAGGAGGCCGATGACAATCGGGGCCAAAACTGCCAACAAGCCGGGAATTACCATCTCCCGCAGGGCCGCCGTGGTGCTAATATCAACACAGCGGGCATGGTCCGGCCTGGCCTTTCCTTCCATCAGGCCGGGGATTTCCTTGAATTGACGGCGCACCTCTTCTATCATCTGGAAGGCCGCCCTACCCACCGCCTGCATGGCCATGGAAGAGAAAAGGAAGGGCAGGGCCCCACCGATGAGCATGCCCACTATAACATTGGCATTTAATAGATTAATACCCGATTCCTGTATGCCCACAGCAGTAGAATAAGCGGAGAGCAGGGCCAGGGCCGTGAGGGCGGCCGAGCCGATAGCAAATCCCTTTCCAATGGCGGCCGTCGTATTGCCCACCGCATCGAGTCTGTCAGTGATCTCCCGTACCGCCGGATCCAATTCAGCCATTTCTGCAATTCCGCCGGCGTTGTCAGCAATGGGGCCATAGGCATCGACGGCGACGGTCATACCCGCCGTAGAAAGCATACCGATGGCCGCCAGGGCAATGCCATAGAGGCCAGCATAGTGATATGCTATGAAGATGGCAGCTGCGATGGCCAAAATTGGTAGGGCGATACTGGCCATCCCCACGGCTAAACCGTTGATAATGTTGGTAGCCGCCCCTGTCTGGGAGGCAATGGCAATCTCTTTCACCGGTTTATAATCGGCGGAAGTATAGTATTCAGTCATAAGGCCAACGGCTGTTCCAGCAATTAAACCAGCAACAATGGCGACAAAGACCCCCAGGTCCCCGGTGATTTTTACGGAAAGAAAATAAGCACCGATGGCAACGACAATCCCACTGGCAAAGGTGCCGTTGCGAAGGGCCGTGTGGGGATTTGCCCCCTCCCCCGTGCGAACGAAAAAGGTGGCGATAATAGACGCCAAAATTCCCACAGCAGAAATTGCAAAGGGTATAATAACCCCCGCCATTCCAAAGGTAACAAGGCCAATGGAAAGGCCCGCCACTATAGAGCCCACATAGGATTCAAAAAGATCGGCCCCCATTCCAGCCACATCCCCCACATTGTCCCCCACATTGTCGGCAATGACCGCCGGGTTGCGGGGATCATCTTCGGGAATACCGGCTTCCACTTTGCCTACCAGATCGGCTCCCACATCGGCAGCCTTGGTATATATCCCCCCACCCACCCGGGCAAAGAGGGCAATGGAACTTGCACCCAGGGCAAAGCCATTGACGATATCCGGATCTTTAAAGAGCAAATATAGGACACTCAAGCCCAACAGTCCCAGGCCAACAACCGTCATCCCCATGACAGCACCCCCGGAAAAGGCAATCCCCAGGGCCTGATTCTGGCTGGTACGGGCCGCATTGGCCGTACGGACATTTGCTTTGGTAGCCACGTTCATTCCTATGTAACCAGCCAGGGCTGAACTGAGGGCACCCAGCAAAAAGGCAAAGGCAGTGTGTATGTTAATGAAAACACTCAAGGCAGCAATAACAAGGACAATAAAAAACAATAAGGTCGTGTATTCACGGCGCAGAAATACCATGGCCCCTTCATGGATGGCATCGGCAATTTCCCCCATCCTGGCCGTACCAGGGGGGGCCTTTGTAACTCGTCCGGCTACTATTCCTGCAAAAGTTAGAGCCATGATACCCATCCCAGCAGCAATATAAATAAAAACAGTGTAATCCACCTACCTATTCTCCCTTCCAGTTCCTTTATTAAGTTTAACACCTCATAATTGCCGGGAGCAGTCTGAAAAAACCTATAATTTAGATGGTTATTTTTCCCCAGCACACAGAGCAAAGCACCCCACCCTAAAGCAAGGTGCTAGAATAGTTAAAACACTACCGTAAGGAGGGCGGTTATCATAAATAACACACTGAAGATAATTGTCGCCCTTTCCAGCTTTTCTTCCCGGCCTTTTTTCCCGCCGAAGAGGGACCCGGTCCCTCCCCCAATGGCCCCGGAAAGACCCGCACTCTTACCCGATTGCAGCATTACCGTTACTATCAAGCCGATGGCCACCACTACATGGATCACGGTGAGTACTAAAGACACCTGAAGAATCACCTCCATCGAAAACTAAAATTGCACCCTTGGCGACAAAATAGTAGGGGCATATGGGCCCCGAAACCAGGTTAATTGTAACACAAAGCATCTAAAATAACAACAGAAGGAAATCGTTCGAGTATTTAATCGAAAGAAGACGCACGTCGATGGGCCCTACCCCTCCGCACGCCTTCAAACTAACATCAACTCAGTCGTTGGCTGTTCCAATAAAACAGAAATTAGCGGATATTATAAAGGACGCCTAGACCTTTATAAAGGGCGGTTTCTCCCAGAAATTCTTCGATCCGCAGGAGTTGATTGTACTTAGCCACCCGGTCAGTCCTGGAAGGGGCCCCGGTTTTAATCTGCCCGGCATTGACGGCCACGGCCAAGTCGGCAATGGTGGTGTCTTCCGTCTCACCGGAACGATGGGATATGACATTGGTATATCCAGCCCGTTCCGCCATTTCAATGGCAGCCAGGGTTTCAGTGATAGTACCAATCTGGTTCAGTTTGATTAAAACAGAATTGGCAGCACCCATCTCTATTCCCTTGGCAATTAAATTGGTATTGGTGACAAATAGATCGTCACCGACAATTTGCATCTTCCGGCCCAACTTCCGGGTGAGTTCCACCCACCCTTCCCAATCATCCTCGGCCAGCCCATCTTCCAGGGATACAATGGGGTATTTCCCCAGCAGGGCCCCATAGTATTCTATTAGCTCCCGGGCTGAATATTTTACCCCCTCCGCCTTTAGATGATATTTACCTTCTTCATATATCTCTGTCGCCGCAGCATCAATAGCAATGGCCGCATCTTCACCCGGCCTATACCCGGCTGCTTCTATGGCCTCGACGATAACCTCCAGGGCCTCTTCATTGGAGCCCAAGTCCGGGGCAAAGCCTCCCTCATCCCCCACAGAGGTGTTATATCCCCTCTCCTTCAACACTTTCCTTAGGAAGTGAAATACCTCCGCCCCCATCCGCAGGGCAGCGGCGAAGGAGTGGGCCCCCACGGGCATAACCATAAACTCCTGTAGGTCCACATTGTTGTCAGCATGTTCCCCCCCATTGAGGATGTTCATCATGGGTACCGGTAGTTGCCGGGCCCCGGGGCCACCCAAATAGCTGTAAAGGGGCAACCCCAAGGATACGGCGGCAGCCTTAGCGACGGCCAGGGATACCCCCAAGAGGGCATTGGCACCTAAACAGCCCTTGTTGTCGGTACCATCCAGTTTAATCATCCACTCATCAATACCTATCTGATCCAAGGCATCCCAACCGATAATTTCCGGGGCAATAATATCCCCCACATTCTTTACCGCCTTCAGAACCCCCTTGCCCAGGTATCTTTCTTCATCTTCGTCCCGCAATTCAATAGCCTCCAAGGCACCGGTGGAGGCCCCGGAGGGCACTGCGGCCCGGCCAGCACTGCCATCGGCCAAGTATACTTCTACCTCCACGGTGGGGTTGCCCCGGGAATCAAGGATTTCCCGGCCATGGATGTCGACAATTGTTGTTTGACTCATTTTGTCACCTCCAAAATTATTAAAACCATAAACCATACCTAATCCCCATTTATTTACCCTGCACCAGGAGGGAGCTGCCAGTCATTTCCCCCGGAGGTTCTATACCCAGTAGTTCCAGGATGGTGGGGGCTATATCGGCCAACCTGCCCCCACCCTTGAGGCCCAATCCTTTACCAGTGGGGGAAACCAGGATTAGGGGTACAGGATTAGTCGTATGGGCTGTAAAGGGCTTGCCGGTTTCCAGATCCATCATTTGCTCGGCATTACCATGATCAGCAGTGATGAGAACAGCCCCTCCCGCCCCCAAGACCCCCGACACAACCCGGCCCATACACTCATCTACAACCTCCACCGCCTGGACGGCTGCCTTCATAATCCCGGTATGACCGACCATATCGGGGTTGGCGTAGTTGAGTACAATCAGGTGGTACCCTTTTTCTAATTCCTCCAATACAGCAGCGGTTACCTGGCGGGCACTCATCTCCGGCTGCAGATCATATGTAGGTACCTGGGGTGAGGGAATAAGCCTCCTTTCCTCTCCGGCATAAGGGGTCTCCTTCCCCCCACTAAAGAAAAAGGTTACATGGGCGTATTTTTCCGTTTCGGCAATGCGCAGCTGCTTTAAGCCTAAATTGGCTATTATTTCCCCCAGGGTGTTTTTCAGTTCCAAGGGGGGAAAGGCGACCGGGGCAGCAATGGTCTCATCATAGCAGGCCATACAGGTAAAATGCACCTGGGGCCTGCCGGGGCCTCGATCAAAACGGGTGAAATCTTCATCCACAAAGGCCCTGGTCAACTGGCGGGCCCGGTCGGGGCGAAAATTATAGAAGATGACGGCATCCCCGGACTTTATCCTAGCCCGGGGAGCTCCGGCCTGATCCACAATTACCGCCGGCCGGACAAATTCATCCGTCTCCCCCCGCTGATAGCTCTTCTCCAAAGCCTCCAGCGGACTGGGCGCCTTTTCCCCTTGTCCATATACCAGGGCTCGATAGGCCAACTCCACCCGTTCCCAGCGCTGATCCCGGTCCATAGCATAGTAGCGGCCCATAATGGTGGCTATTTGCCCCACACCCACTATATTCATCTTTTCTTCCAAAGCTCGAATATATTTGCTAGCATTGGCTGGAGCCACATCCCGGCCATCCAAGAACCCGTGCACATACACCTTCTGGAGGTGGTTCTGGGCGGCCAATTCCAGCAAGGCATAGAGTTGTTTTAGGTGGCTGTGTACCCCACCATCGGAGAGGAGTCCAAGTAGGTGGAGGGAGCCATTATTTTGCCGGGCAGTGCCCATGGCCTCCAGCAGAACCTGATTCTTAAAAAAACTGCCCTCCTTGATGGCCTTGTTAATGCGGGTCAGATCTTGATAGACGATCCTTCCGGCCCCCAAATTGAGGTGGCCGACTTCGGAATTACCCATCTGTCCCTCCGGAAGCCCGACACTTTCTCCAGCAGCACCCAAAGTTGTGGCCGGATATGTATGCCAATAGTAATCCATATTAGGAGTTCGGGCCCGGGCGATGGCATTACCCTGTATTTCCTCATTCAAACCCCAGCCATCCAGGATAAGGAGCATTAGGGGTGTTCCCTTTATCATGCCGTCATCTCCCCGTACTATTGCGGATAAGTTGGGCAAAAACTGCCGCCTTGAGGCTGGCTCCTCCCACGAGAGCACCGTCAATGTCGGCCTCAGCCAGGTAGAATTTTACATTTTCCGGTTTTACGCTGCCCCCATACTGAATTCTAACCGCTTCTGACTTTTCCCGGTCATAAAGACCCGCCAAGGTCCTACGAATAAAATGGGCCACATCCTGGGCATCTTCAGCCGTGGAGGCCCGGCCGGTGCCGATGGCCCAAACCGGCTCATAGGCAATGACTAGAGTAGATATTTCCTCGCCCCTAACCCCGGCCAAGGCCGCTTCTAATTGCCTTTTTACTACTATCTCCGTTTCCCCCACTTCCCGTTCTGCTAAAAGTTCGCCCACACAAAGAATCGGTTTAAGTCCCTCATCCAGTGCAGCCCGGACCTTTTTGGCCACCTGGGCATCGGTCTCCCCAAAAACATGCCGCCTTTCCGAATGGCCAATGATAACATACTGGCACCCACAGGCCCTTAACATCCCCGGGGATACTTGTCCTGTAAAGGCACCCTCCTTTTCCCAATAAAGATCTTGGGCCCCCAACTTGATGTTGCCTCCGGCCAGCTCCGACCCTATAGGCAGAAGGGCCGGATAGGGAGGGCAGATAATAACTTCCACATCCGCCATATCCCCCAGGTCATCCCTCAATTCGGCAACCAATTCCACACCTTCCTGGGGGGTCTTATTCATCTTCCAGTTGCCACCGATGACTGGTTTACGCATTTTTTTGCACATCCTTTCCCTTATCCACAGACTACCAACCAACTAGCTAGGCATCCAAAAGGGCCGCCACCCCGGGCAGTTCCTTGCCCTCTAAAAATTGTAAGGAGGCCCCACCGCCGGTGGAAACATGGGTCATGGCTTCCTCCAAGCCAAATTTCTTTATAGCCGCCCCGGAATCGCCGCCACCAATAATGGTTGTTCCCGGGCAATTTGCCAGGGCCTCGGCCACGGAGCGGGTCCCGGCGGCAAAGGGCTCCAGCTCAAAAACACCCAGGGGGCCATTCCAGACTACCGTGCCGGCTTCAGCTATAATTTCTCCGTATTTCTTTCTTGTCTCGGGTCCTATGTCCAATCCCATCTCCTCCGGAGGTATCTCCGTCGCCGGGAGGATATGTGTCTCAGCGGCGATATTCAATTCCGGTGCCACCACCACATCCTCCGGTAGGAGGAGTTCCACCCCCTGGGCAGCAGCCTTGTCCATGGTATCCCGAGCCAGATCTATCTTGTCCGCCTCCAGAAGTGATTTGCCAACCCCATAACCTTTAGCTTTCAGAAAAGTGTAGGCCATACCGCCGCCGATGAGGAGGGTATCCACCTTAGATAAAAGGTTTACAATTACCCCTATTTTGTCCGCTACCTTTGCCCCCCCCAATATGGCCACAAAGGGGCGCCGGGGCTCCTCCAAGGCTTGGCCCAACATGGTGATTTCCTTTTCCAACTGGAATCCGGCCACCGCCGGCAAATAGGCGGCCACACCAGCCGTCGAGGCATGGGCCCGGTGGGAGGTCCCGAAGGCATTGTTGACATAAATGTCGGCCAGCTGGGAAAGGGAACGAGCAAATTCGGGATCATTGGCCTCCTCCCCCGGATTAAAGCGGACATTCTCCAAGAGGAGGATTCCCCCGGGTTTTAAAGAAGCCAGCGCCTTTTCCACTTCCGGGCCCAGGCATTCATCCACCTTGGCCACTTCTTGTTGCAACAAGTGCCCCAGATGACAGGCCACCTGATCGAAACGTAGTTCTTCCACCACTTTCCCCTTGGGCCGCCCCAGGTGGGAAAGGAGGATGATCCTGGCCCCCTCCCCCCGAAGATATTCGATGGTAGATAAGGCACCCTTAATGCGGGTATCATCAGTCACGGTCCCATCCCCGGCCCGGGGGACATCAAAATCAACCCGGACCAATACCCTCTTGCCCCGGACATCAATATCCCTGATGGTCTTTTTCATTATCATACCCCCACTCTGTGATCTGGTAAGGCGGCTCACCTTTTTACCCTGGGATCCAAGAATTGTATTTTAAGCTAATTATAAACCCTTTTCACCTAAAAATGCAACCAGATCACCACAGCGGGCCGCATAGGCCCACTCATTATCATACCAGGAAACTGCTTTAACCATATTACCTTCCAACACCATGGTCAAGGGGGCATCAATAATGGAAGAATGGGGATTACCCAGGAAATCGGAGGATACTAATTCCTGCTTTACCACAGTCAAGATATTCCTTAATCTTCCTGCTGCTGCTTCTTCCAGGGCGGCAATAATTTTTCCCGTCTCAGTCTTTTTTTCCAGCTGGGCTACCAGATCAACAACTGAAACCGTGGGGGTAGGTACCCGCAGGGCAAAGCCATTTAGCTTCCCCTCCAGTTCCGGTAATACCAACCCCACCGCCTTGGCCGCCCCGGTGGTGGTGGGGATAATATTCTCCGCTGCAGCCCGGGCCCGCCGCATATCCTTCTGGTGCACGGCATCTAAAGTCACCTGATCATTGGTATAGGAGTGGACGGTGGTCATCAGGCCCCGGATAATGCCAAAATTCTCGTGGAGGACCTGGGCCATGGTGGCTAGGCAGTTGGTGGTGCAGGAGGCATTGGAAATAATATGGTGTTCATCCGGGTCATATTGTTCCTCGTTAACCCCCAAAACAATAGTAAGGTCCTCGTTTTTGGCTGGAGCGGAAATAATAACCTTCTTGGCCCCGGCTTCCAAATGCCGGCCAGCCTTTTCCCTCTCAGTAAAAATACCGGTTGCTTCCAGCACCACATCCACCCCCAGATCCCCCCAGGGATAGTCGAAATCCTTTCTACTCAGGTATTGGATCTCCCTGCCGCCCAATAGGATGGTTCCATCCCTAACTTCCACCTGGTCATCCAACACCCCATAGACGGAATCGTACTTTAAAAGGTGGGCGAGCATGCGTATATCTCCCAAATCATTAATGGCGACAATTTCTACTTCCGGATGATACTTGAGCAGGCTGCGGACAAAGGAACGACCGATCCGGCCAAATCCGTTGATTGCTACATTTATTGCCATGACTATTGTGTCCCTCCTTAAAATAGGTGCCTTAGTTTCAACGGCTTTAATAGGGGCTTTGGTTTTATTGCCTAACTATAGTTTCTCCCTCCCCCAGCCAAAATATAAAATCCAGCGAATTCCCGATAATTTCACCCCCTCTTTTCCGCCGGGAGACCATAAGCCTATTAGTAAATTTATTGTCGGCTGATCCTAAAAGGGAGGCTAGAAATAGCCTCCCTCATATTAGTTTACTTATTCTGCGGAAAAATTATTTATCAGTAACTACCTAGCCGCATCTACATTACCTTATATTGTCGGTTCCCTGCATATACCACAGAAGGTCCTAGTTGTCATCCTAGGGGCAGTACCCGAAGGAACTTTACAGTTTAAGCACCTAAGATCCTTCGCTTCGCTCCCCCCGCTTTGCTCCAGACAGGCAGGATGACACTAGGAGTTGTTGCTAAGTAGACGTCCATGCCACCTATGGTTGCACCATCGGAAGGATGAAAATAGCTTGATATAGAGTTACCCTCATGCTATATTGTATTTAGACATCATGCTTAACAAAAACCTCATGTTAAATGCGTTATTCTTGGCTCGGAAAATTTCTGATTTCGCCGCTTTAATTAAGTGTACTCAAAAATAGCATCTTGTTTTCAGGGTAGTTACTTTAATTACTTATAGCGCCGGCGGCAGGTAGAAGGCAAAATTCCCATGTCCTGACGATATTTTGCCACCGTCCGTCGGGAGATCATGATTCCCCTCCCCCGTAAAATATCAGTAAGTTTTTGATCGCTGTAGGGTTTATCGGTTTCCTCATCCTCGATGAATTCCCGCAGCATTTCCTTAATGCTTTCCGATGAAGTTGTGGAGCCGCGGGCGTTTTCCACCCCACTGGCGAAGAAAAAGCGGAAGGGAAAAAGGCCCCGGGGTGTTTGCATATACTTATTGCTGGTCGCCCTGCTCACCGTGGACTCATGCACTCCCACAGCATCGGCCACTTCCCTCAAGGTCAAGGGTCTTAGGAAACCGACCCCCCGGTCAAAAAAATCTCGCTGAAACTCTAGGAGGGCCTCGACAATTTTATAAACCGTCATCCGCCGTTGTTCGATGCTCTTAATCAGCCAGCGGGCCGAATTGAGCTTAGACTCGATATAGGACCGGGCCTTATCTTCCGCCACCCGATTCCTGAGGATTTGTCGATAATGGTTGTTGATGGTAAGACGGGGGGAGGTGGCATCACTGACCACGATAACATAATCATCCCCCACCTTTTCCACTGCCACATCCGGTATTATATAATTCCCCTCCGGGGCCAATCCATATTTGCGTCCCGGTTTGGGATCCAGGGTGCGGATGAAATCAGCGGCTGCCTGGACCTCCTGCACCGTGACACCTAATTCGGCCGCCACCCGGGATAACCTCCCCCGGGCCAGATCCGGGAGGTGGAATTTTATGATCTTCTCCACGAGCCGGTCCCCGACACCCAGGGCCCGGGCCTGAAGTAGTAAACACTCCTCCAAATCCTCGGCTCCAATACCCGGGGGATCAAGACTTCTAATAATCTCTAAAACCGCAACCACTTCCTCCACCGGAACCTGCTGCAGCCGGGCAATTTCCACAATGGAACAGGTAAGGTAACCATGTTCATCCAAGTTCCCCAGGATAAATTCCCCCAGCCGCCGCTGGGGGCCCTCCTCGGTTTGCAGGTGAAACTGCCCCAGCAAGTGTTCATAGAGGGTCAATTCCCGGGTATAGTAGTGCTCAAAGGAATACTGGGAAGATTGGCGGGAGAAACCACTTCCCCGGCCTGTATATCCCAGATCACTACTGTCGGCGAAGTACTCCTGCCAATCTATATCATAAGGTTCTTCTTCCTCCATATCATCCACCTTTTCAGCCGAGGAATCAGCCTCCATCTCCAGAAGGGGGTTTTCCAAAAGCTCCTGGTCTATATATTCCGATAGTTCCAGGGCCGAAAGCTGCAATATCATAATAGCCTGCCGGAGTTCAGGTGTCATGATTAGCTTTTGTGTTTGCTCTATATTGAGGCGAAAGGCCATTTGCATTATTTATCCCCCCCAAAGGAACCTTTTCGACCATTGACAACACATAATGTGCCTTATAAGATGTTAGCTTACTATTTATTTCTACAATAAGAGATCAAAACCCTGCCGAAAAGGACCAGCTATTTAAAATAATATGTTGGGATCAAGAATAATTCCCTAAATTTTAACCCAGATAGTAAATAAAAAAAAGGACATCTTTAAAGATGTCCGTCTTCCCTGTAAATCCAACCGTTTTAAATGCAAAACCTCCGGAAAAGCATACTTTCTCTTATCGTTTCTCACTGGCCACCTGGTGTCCCTCAAACCGCATAAGGCTTCCCACTGGCTTGTAGACGAGCACGGTCAGGAAGGAATTCAATGCCGCCTTAAGTAAATTGAAGGGCACAATAATGGGGAAAATCATGGATCTTACGGCCTCAACAGGAACATTCATAAACTTGGTAGTGAAAAAAAGGTTTAGGGGTATCATCACCGTTGTCATACATAAGGAACCAATAATCAGCGCCATTATCGCGCCATTAAAGTTATGGAAGCGCTTATAAATAATACCTGCCACCACCACCATTGTACCCGTTGCGACAAAGTGCATTATCGCCCCGATCCAACCACTGGCAGCACTAACCGTCAAGGCCTGGACTATGGAAACTATTAAGGTTACAAATAAACCGCCACCGGGACCAAATAGAAATGCAGCAATTAGGGCCGGCACATCTCCCGGTTCATATTCCAAAAAAGGTGCGGCGGGAATAAGGGGAAACCTGACCATAAACATTAAAACAATCGATAAGGCGGATAAAACCGCCAGCCTTGATAGTTTTTTTACCTCATCCTTCATTTTTCATCCTCCCATTGCAATAAAAATTCCCCCGTAATAACCCCGGGGGATAAAACATCTACGAATCATAACCTCCTTCCATCCAGACTATACTGTCGGCCCCGGAATTATACCGGGTCAACCAACCGTTTCCAGTTGGTTCGCGGGCTTACCCAATAAGGGAACACCGCCGGTGGGGAATTACACCCCGCCCCGAAGGTTTTAGCAGGTCTTTTATTTGTAATTAATTATACCACAGGCCGGTCATCGCCGCAAGGAAGAAATTTCTCCTGCAGTGCCCCGCGATGTCATCCGGTCTTAAAGAAGGATTTTGCCCCGGGGTGTTATCCTCCCTTCCCATCCCGGAGGCCATCGGCCAAAAGCTCCAGGCGGCGAAGGCGGTGATTTACCCCGGATTTCCCCAGTTTGGGCCTCAACTGCTGCCCCAATTCCCGCAGGCTCATATGGGGATGCTGTAGCCGGGCCCGGGCCACTTCCCGCAACCCCGGGGGTAAATTAGCAAGGCCCAGGGTATCCTGCAAATATCTGATCTTCCCCACCTGCCGCAGGGAGGCCTCCACCGTCTTATCCAGGTTGGCCGTCTCACAATTTACCAAACGATTGATATTATTGCGGACATCCTTATAGACCCGGATGTTTTCCATCTTTAAAAGGGCCCGGTGGGCACCAATGACATTTAGAAAACCCACGATTTGTTCCGCTTCTTTTAAGTAGACCACCGGTTTACCCTTGCGCTCTACTATTTTGGCCCGCAGGTCGTAGTAGGCCATCACCGCCACGATATCTGCCGCTAGCTTCTGGCTGGGGATCACTATTTCCAGGTGGTAGCCCCGGTCCGGGTTGCTGATGGAGCCCCCGGCTAAAAAAGCACCCCTCAGGTAAGCCCGGCGGCAGCAACCTGACCCCAGGGTCCTGGAAAAGGGGACAGATGGTTCCACCAGGCCCAAGCCCTTTAATAGCATATCTAAATCCGGCCGGGGTGGAATGCGAACCAAATAGGTGTTATTCTTGCGAAAGCGGGACTTTTTTTCCGCTGTCACCTCTATATCCAGGAGAGTCATTTTTTTCAAAAGGGAAAACACCTTACGGGCTACAGCAGCATTTTCAGTAGTAAATAGTAATCCCCGGGAACCGTCTCCCAAGGTGTTGTTAACTGCCAGCAGTGCCGAAAGCTCGGCCCGCTGGCAGCACCTTTGTCCTTTTATTATCCGGGCCGCCTCATTTTTTACTTTGGTGGAAAAAAACATTGTTAACTTCACCACCCTATTATCCCCGAAGAACTTTTCCCCATTATAGCACAAAGAAAAATATTAAAGGGATATCCCCCTTCTATTTTTTCGACCCTATTTTCGTCGCATCCCCCAAGCGGGACAAATACTTCTTCCAGACCAATTTCATAATAGCCGCCGCCAATTGGGCTGAATCATGGTGGGCAAAATCCTGTTGGCTTATGAAACTCCCCGAAATAACCTGCACGTTCTTGGCCCGCAACCGTTCCCAATCAACGGGCACCGGAAGTGCTTTTTCACTCCGATAACAAGTTAGGAGGTGGGAAGGAACCGCCCCGGTATTGACAATGACATAGTCTATGAACTGAGCCTGCAGGTGCCCCTCCAGGGCATTGAGGTGATCACAAGCCGTATAGCCATTGGTTTCACCCCATTGGGTCATAACATTGCAGACGTAAATGCAAAGGGCCGGAGAGCGTTGGATGGCGGCCGTCAGTTCAGCCACCAGAAGGTTGGGAATAATACTGGTATAAAGGCTGCCAGGGCCTAAAATAATGGCATCAGCCTTCATAATTGCCTCGACGGCCTCGGGCAAAGGCCGGGGAGCAGCTGGATGCAAGGAAAGATGCTGAATCTTTTCCCCCCGGGAGCTGATGGCCGCCTCCCCTTCCACAATTTCCCCACCGGCCAACTCCGCCCGTAGGGTCACATTCTCCAAGGTAGAGGGAATTACCTGCCCCCGAACTGCCAACACACGACTAACCTGATGTACTGCGCCGGAAAAATCACCCAATATCTCCGTCATTCCCGCCAAGAAAAGATTGCCTAGGTTGTGTCCCGCCAAGCCTTCCCCGGTCTGAAAACGGTGTTGAAAGAGACTTTCCATCAGGGGTTCCGTATCGGCCAGGGCCACCAAACAATTCCTGATATCCCCCGGAGGCAAAATCCCCAGTTCCTCCCGTAACCGCCCCGAACTGCCCCCAGTATCAGTCACAGTAACAATGGCAGTAATATTCCCCGAATACTCCTTCAACCCCCTGAGGAGGACACTAAGGCCGGTACCGCCGCCAATGGCGACAATTTTGGGGCCCTTTTCCAACTGCCGCTGGCGGTAAATAATATCCACAAGACGTTCTTCCTCCGAGGGCAAAAAAACACTGAATAGTGACCGTATGGCCTGCCACAATCCCAGGCTGGCCAAAATAGCCCCCAGAATAAGGTAGACTATTCCCCAAGGCAGAGAAGAAGGGGGTATCGGTAT
>JAAYTH010000227.1 GCA_012523785.1 Bacillota bacterium
CCTTATTTCCGGAAATTCTTTTTTAATTAAATTAGCAAATGGCTTAGAGGAAAAACTTTCTTGCAGCTCAATTTCTGGTGGTAATAAATCACTTTTCAAGAAAGCTTCAGCAAAAGACCTTTCCTTAATTTCCTGATCAAAATTCGAAGAAAACTGCATCAAATCTGACCTTTCTTTTTTTAACAAAGGCTCCTCAGCAAACGGCACAACCCCTTCTGGGACGGTGGTAAATACTTCTTTTACCTGCTGCTGGACATCAGACTGTGCATTGGGCAAGGGGATAAATGAATAAGCTGTATTTAATAAATTTACATCCTTTTTTAATTTCTGCTCTGGTAATTCCTCCTGATCTAACAAGGTTAACAACATTTCCATAAACTCCGCAGTTGCAGGAGAAGTTTCCAAGAAATCATTTACCTGCCCATCATTTATCTGCATTAGTACTCCCATTATGCTCTCCACTATTTTCACCTCCTTTCACAAATAGAACTTAAATAATTTATTTATTTAATAATAATTGTGTGATTAACGCTGCTCGATAAGGGTCCATCAAGGCAATTATTTTAGCAGTATGCTTTTTCTCCAAAAGCGATAAAATAGTTACTACTATATCATCATCAAGATTATCCATAATTCTAACTGCCGCCTCTGGTTTCATTTCTTGATAATAAGCAGCCAATTCCTCAATATTAATTGCCTTAGTTTCTTGTTTAATTAACTTAGCCTTTATTTCAGTTAATTCAGTTTGTAATTCCGTAATTTGTTCTAATAATTTTGTTTTTTCGTGTTCTAAATTAGTTATTTGATATTCCAAATCCCTTCTTAGCTGCCTAAGTTGATTATTTTCATTTTCCAAAGGCGAACTAGTTAATTCATTATTAACAATATCCTGTTCAACCTTTTGAGGAAAAAGAGTATTTAGAAAACCACTATGCTTGGCAGCTAAAAGTCCTGCTCCACAAAAAATCAGTAATATGATTAAAATTGAAATCAATGTTCGTTTCATTTTAATCTCTTTGTCCTTTGGAAAAACTTATTGCTAATTCATCTAATAAAATTTGTTCTTTTTTATTTTCTAACTGACGAAAACGCCCAGCCTGTTTTTCTCGCAATTTAGTCAATATCTTTCTCTCCTTCATGGCCATCCTTAATTTAGTCTGTGCGGTGGCTAATTCTTTTTTGCATTTTTCTATTTCCATTTCTAATTGTAGTAATTTTTGTGCTTGTAAATCTAAATAATTTTTGTAAAACAAAATTCTTTCTATAGAAACAATTTTCTCCATGGAATAGAGATATTCCTTTTCTTTTTCAATTATAATTTGATTTAATTTAACTTTTTTTTGTTGAACACTTTGTAATTTGTTTAAAGAAATGGCTACTTGCTCCAAACATAATTTTTCTTGATGTGTACGCAAACGTAATATTTTACTTAACCTAAATTTAAACATATACTTTCTACTCATTTCCTATAATCTCTTGATTTAATTCTTTTAATAATTGCTCTGTCTGTTCAGCCGTAAAAGTTTCCTGAATCTTTTGCTGTAAAAACATATTTATTTTATCAATAAAACTTATCGCTAAATCAATTTGTGAATTACTTCCTTTTTGGTAAGCCCCTACATCAATTAAATCCTTTGCCTCCGTATAAATTGCTAATAACTTTTTTATTTTTGAAGCTGCTGACAGATATTCCTGATCAACAAGATTAATCATGACACGACTTACACTATTTAAAACATCAATAGCCGGATAATGTCCCAAAGCGGCCAAATCACGTGATAAAATTATATGTCCATCCAAAATACCGCGTACAGCATCACTGATAGGTTCATTAAAATCATCCCCTTCAACAAGCACCGTATATAGTCCGGTAATACTACCTTGTTTACCAGTACCCGCCCTTTCCAAAAGCCGGGGCAATAATGCAAAAACAGAAGGAGTATAACCTTTAGCAGCCGGGGGTTCGCCAATTGCTAAGCCGATCTCCCTTTGAGCCATAGCAAAACGAGTTATGGAATCCATTAATAAAACAACATCTTTTCCCTGATCACGAAAATATTCCGCAATAGCTGTAGCCAAAAAAGCGGCCTTTACTCGTACTATGGCAGGCTGATCTGATGAAGCAACAACTACTACTGATCTATCTATCCCAGTTTTTAAATCATTTTCCAAAAACTCGCGAACTTCCCGCCCTCGCTCACCTATAAGAGCAATCACATTGACATCTGCACTACTATTACGGGCTATCATCCCCAATAAAGTACTCTTTCCCACACCACTTCCGGAAAAAATACCTAAACGCTGTCCTTTTCCACAGGTTAAAAGACCATCAATAGCCTTAACTCCTAAAGACAGACTCTGTGTAATTCGCTTTCTTTTTAATGGATGTGGAGGCACTTCCTGCAGTGGATTTTCCTTTTCCCATTGCAGAGGTCCTTTACTATCTATGGGCTCTCCCAAACCATTAAGTACCCGACCGACTATTTGTGGACCAACTTTCACCCTTAAAGGTTGATTACCGGATACTACAAGATCCCCAGGAACAATTCCAGATAAATCATCAAGTGGCATTAATAAAGTACGCTGACTTTTAAAGCCTACAACTTCAGCAGGTATAGCACCTTGTTTGCTTTGAATATAAACTATTTCCCCGATTCCGGCTCGCGGACCCTGGGATTGAACGGTTAAACCAATAATTTCCTTTACTAACCCTTTAAATGTTAGCAGTTCAGTATCATTAACTGTTTTTTTTATTTTTTCAAAGTTCAACATATATGTTTTCTTCCTTCAAAACTTTTTTCAACTGCACCAACTGTTCATTCAATATAGCTTCAACAATGCCATGTTCTGTTTCTAAGACACAGTCTCCCGGTTGGAGAGAAGCATCTCCTCGAAAACTAATTTCATCCACCGAAAACTTTTCTATAGAAATATTATTTAAATAAGCTAAATGTGATGGGTTAACCCTAATAACTAACTTTTCTGTTTTACCAACTTGATACAAAACATTCTTTATTAAACCCCCCATAATCTCTGGTTTAATTTTCACAAAAGGACCTAAGACCTTTTCTACAATCAAAAAAATCAGGTCAATAACTTCTTCGGTTTTTTCTCGTAAATAATCTGTTTTAAAACTTCTAAGGGTATTCAACAATTGACTAATTTCATCAATTAAAAAATCTATTTTTTCTTTTCCGTCAGCTAATCCCTTTTGGTAACCGGCTTGTTCTCCAACCTGATAAGCTTGTTCTTTTATTTTTTCACTTTCAATCTTACCACAGGCTTTTATTTTTGCTGCCTCCTGCTCAGCTTCACTAATAATTTGATTAGCCTTTTTTTGTGCTTCACAGACTAATTCTTCAAGCATAGCTTTAGTTTCATCATAAAGTTGAGCAGCTGTCACTTCATTAAATTCATTTTCATAGGTTTTAGCACCTGTTTCTATTTTTTTAACATAGCAAGATTTAATTACTTTACTCAATTATTTCATCTCCATCACCACGAGAAATAATAACCTCACCGGCTTCCTCAAGCTGACGAATAATGGTTACAATTTGCTGTTGTGCTTCCTCAACATCACGCAAACGCACCGGTCCCAAAAAAACAATTTCCTCTTCCAACATTTCGGCCGCGCGTTTGGACATATTCTTTTTAATTTTATTTTTGACCTCTTCACCGGCACCTTTAAGAGCCATAGCCAAATCTTTGCTGTCTACTTCACGAAGCACCAACTGAACACTGCGATCATCCATTTTAATAATATCTTCAAAAACAAACATTAGTTTCTTTATTTCTTCCGCCAAAACAGGATCTTGGATTTCCATTGTCTCCAAAATTGTTTTTTCCGTTGCTCTATCTACATTATTTAAAATCTCTACTATAGAATTAATTCCCCCAGCACTAGTATAATCCTGAGCACCTAAGGAACTAATCTTCTTTTCCAAAGTATTTTCAATCTCCCGTATTATTTCCGGGGAAGTACTATCCATAATAGCTATTCGTCTAGCAACTTCTGTTTGCCGTTCACTAGGTAAAGCAGACAAAATAGCAGCAGCTTGCTGAGGTTCAAGATATGACACGATTAAAGCAATTGTTTGAGCATGTTCACCTTGGATAAAATTTAAAAGCTGACTGGAATCTGTCTTACGGATAAAATCAAATGGTTTAATCTGCAAATTAGTAGAAAGTCGATTAATTATACCGATGGCCTTTTCAGTACCTAAGGCATTTTCTAAAACCTCTTGGGCATACTCAATACCACCCTGAGAAATATAATGTGCAGCCATATAAAGTTCCGTAAATTCCTTAGCCACCTTTTCCATTTCTTCGTTTTTCACATTATGCATACTGGCAATCCCCAAGGTGAGTCTTTCTACTTCTTCCTCATTCAAATATTTCATTATTTGAGCTGATTTCTTAGGACCCAAAGCAATCATAAAAATAGAAGCCTTTTGATGTCCCGTTAACTGCTTTAATTTTTCCATTCAAACCACCTCTAATCTTCTGCCAACCATGTCTTTATAATTTTGGCTACTTCTTCCGGGGATTTCGTAACAAGGCTATTTATTTGTTCTTTGATTACCTTTCTTTCCTTAGCTTCAGGTGATAATGACAGCATAACCTTAGAAGTGTCCTCACTAGCCGCACTTATTTCCGAAGCTTGTTCAGCTAAGTAACGCCTTTTTTCCAAAGCAGCTTCACGTAAACGTTTGATTAAATAAATTACCCCTCCCAAAAATATAATTGCTAATAAAGGCTCCCGTAATAATTTTAAATAAGTAAGCCGCCGCTCAAAGGACTCCCTTTTTAGCAACTCTTCTTCCAACCGATCAGTTTCTTCAACATTAAAAGGCATAACCACTAAGGAGACTTGATCACCTCTGTCAGTATTTACACCCGCAGCATCTGCCACGACCTGCCTGATTCCTGCTTCTTCCTCTGGGGTTAATTCCCCATCCAAAAGCACTGATAAGGAAATATTAGTGATTTTGCCGGGGGCAACGATTCTTTTTTCGGTAATTTTACCAGCTTCATAATTACGTAAGGTTTCCGTTAATTCATGTTCACTAGTACCCACACCTGTATCCCCATAACTAGGTCCCAACATATTAGCATCCGCAGGATTACCCCCAGGAGACTGAGAAGTACCACTAGAACTTTCTTCTTTAATCTGTTCACTAATAATGAAGGGCTCTTCATATCTTTCGGAATGTGTTTCTATTTGATCAAAATCCATGGCTACACTAGCCCTAACCACAGCTTTTCCCGTACCTAATATTTTTTCCAGCATCGATTGTACCGACCTAGAAATTTCATTTTCATATTGCTTTTTCA
>JAAYTH010000052.1 GCA_012523785.1 Bacillota bacterium
ATGAGGAAGAGGTTAAAGATGTGGGAAGGGAAATTGCGGAGGCCGGGATACATAAGGTGGCAGTGGTGGGGAAGTTCTCCCAGCGGAATAATAGTCAGGAACGTCGGGTGGAAGAAATCTTGCTGAAGGAACACCCCCACCTGGAGGTGGTGAGGGGCTTTGAGGTGTCGGGGGAACTCAATTTTCTGCGGCGGGTCGTAACTACTTACTATACGGCCAAAACTAGAGATGCCTGGGCAGAATTTGCAGCCAGCATTGAAAAAGCAATGGATGCCAGGGGTATTACCTCTCCTTTAGACATACTCAAGGCCGATGGGGGGACCATGCCCCTGGGGACTTCACTAAATTCCCCTTGTGAAACTATCTTTTCGGGCCCGGCGGCCAGTGTCATGGGTGCCTTTGCCTTGACAATGGATGCTCAGACATTGGTAGTTGTGGACATCGGTGGCACCACTACCGATTTAGCCCTTATTTTGGAGGGAAAACCCCTGCATGCTTCCCGGGGAGCCCGGATGGGTGGTTATTATTCCCATGTACGCTCCTTTGCTGTACATTCCCTTCCTTTGGGAGGGGATAGTGCTGTGGGCTGGAATGGGGAAGGGATTGTTGTTGGGCCGGAACGTTTGGGCCCCGCCGCCTGTTTCGGTGGGCCAGTTGCTACTCCCACCGATGCCGTAAATTACCTGCAGGATGGCCCCTTGGGGGGCTTTTCCCTATCCAGCCGTGCCCTAGAAGAGATTGCTGGCCCGGCCGGATTGTCAACAAGAATATTGGCCGAGAAAATAGTGGAGCAAGTGATAGGTAAGTTAAAGGATAGTGTTAAAGAAATGTTTAAAACCTGGGAACAGGAGCCGGCCTACAAGATCTGGGAAATAATTCACCAGCGGAAGGTTAGGGCCGAAGGGGTCGTGGGGATTGGTGCCGCCGCCGGGGCCTTTGTACCTCTTTTAGCCGAGGAACTTGGCTGCCAAAGTCTTATTCATCCTTATTCCCCGGTGGCCAATGCCCTGGGTGCCGCTGTTTCCCGGCCCACCCTTTCCCTTCATGTACATGCCGATACCCGGCAGCGGGCCTATTACCTTAGTGTGGATGGGTTAACCGGCGGGTGTAATGCCAATCTGCAGTTGGAAGATGTTAAGGGATTGGCCCGGAAGTACCTGCGGGAAATAGCCATAAAGCGGGGCATCGGCCAATATGCGGATCAGAGTGAGATTTATTTAGAAGAGCAGTTTAATATGGTTCGGGGTTGGTCGACGATGGGGAAACTCTTTGATGTGGGGATACAGATAGCCCCCGGTGTTATTGATGATTATGAGGGGGTGCAAGTACCATGAAAAACAATTTTCAAGCCGGGTCTAATATGTTAAAGACAGGGCTAGGGGAGCAGACGGGCTTGGTTTTCTTTCCTGCCTTTGACTGGGCCATATCCCCCACCCATCCGGAGCGGGAGGAAAGGCTTCTTTATACCCGGGATCAAATTTTTGAAGAAGGGATTATGGATTTACCCCAGATCCGTCAGTACCAACCCCGCCTGGCTACACCCAAGGATATTGCCCGGGTACACTTTTGCGTACCGGATATTGAAACCCAGGCCACCGACGCCCACCGGATTGCCGCTGGCGGGGCCCTGGTGATTGCCGAGGCCTTGATGAAGAAAGCGATTAAAAATGGTTTTGCCCTGGTGAGGCCGCCGGGGCACCATGCCATGCGGGTGGTTCATGGTAACCGCGGCTTTTGCAATATTAATAATGAGCCAGTGATGGTGGAATACCTGCGCCGGAAGTATGGTTTAAAGCGCAT
>JAAYTH010000053.1 GCA_012523785.1 Bacillota bacterium
AACCTACCCGGGGGCCCCGAATGGTGGTTTCTGAAGCTGGTTCGGTGAGGGACCGCTTTTCCAAACCACTGGTATCACAGATGAGGGCCTCACCCACTCCGGCAAAGAGGAGGGCAGTTTTCCCCCCGGAGATCTTCTGGCATATTTCCCTTATCTTGGGGGTTGTGTGGATCTGTTGATTGGGCAGAAGATGATCCTCAATCTTTTGCAGGAGCCCCCTGCCTTGGAAAATACCCCCCGGGATCTTTAGGGTATCAATTTCCAAGGCCCGCAGAATTTCTTCCACACTATCCCTGGCAAACATACCTTCCAAACAGAGGAGGGCGCTGGGAATTTGGGCCCGGCCCAGCCGAAAACGACGGATAATTAGATCGGGGCTGTTCCCATATAGCTGGGAAATGATCTTGATGTTTTTATCCAGGTTGCTGGTGAGTTTTAATTTCCGGATGATGGCCTCCCGCTGGCTGATATCCGGGTTTGAGTCTAAATCTTTGCCTGTATTGTACCTATTGCTTCCTAGTCGGAATTTGCTAAAAAGATGGCTCAACCAGCCCATGGCTATTTTCTTATACCTCCCCCGGTGGGTGTCTTTTTAATCCAATGGTTCCTTATAATAGGATGGCAGATAAGGGGGGAAGGTATACGGTATTTTTCCCCGGGACACTTAATTTAAAGAATATAGGGGGAGGAAAATGGAATTGGAGAGGGAAGAAAGGGAAAAGGAAGAGTTCTGTATAATCGAGGTGTTTATTTCATGCGCTTTTCACCCCGGCAGGCCCAATACCTTTTACTGGGTATCATGACTTTAATTACGGTGGGGGTGGGATTATCTCTGCCCATATATTTGGCTTTGGGAGTGGCCTTGCTGGTGACGGTTATTTGTACCCGGCGCTGGGGTGAGCCCCTGGAAAGGATTGGTAGGATGATAGGCCAGGGCCTTTACCGCTCCCGGCATATGCTGATGATTCTTTCCCTCATCGCTATCCTCATCGGCCTCTGGAAACAAAATGGCACCTTGGCTACCCTAATCTATTTTGGCTTTTATATCATCAGGCCGGGGATATTTCTGGTGGCAGTGTTTGTCCTCAGCAGTATGGTTTCCATGCTCTTGGGTACAGCCATTGGGACGGCCAGTACAATTGGGATTGTGTTGATGGGATTAGCGGAAAGTGCGGGGATTCCGGCGGCAATGGTGGCCGGGGCAGTGGTGGGGGGTGCCTTCGTGGGGGATCGCTCGGCACCAACTTCGGGGCCCTTTCATCTCATGGCGGCAGTAACGGGAACAGAGGCAAGAAAACTGCTGCCCTATATTTTTTCCACCCTGGGCCCCACTTATCTGTTGTCGGTAATTTTTTATTATTTACTGGGTTTCTTTGCCCCGCCGGTTAGTATGCAGCCGGACACGATAGCCCACTTCCAAGGGCTGCTGATGGAGGCCTTTACTATTCGCTATCTGCTGCTCCTATCACCCTTGCTCCTTTTACTCTTGGCTGTTTTCCAGGTGAAAATCATCCCCAACCTACTTTTGACCTTGGCGGTGACCACCATTAGCAGTATGGGGGGAGGATTTTCCCCCAGGGACCTATTATACACTGCCATTTGGGGCTATTACCCCACTGCGGATTTACCCTTCAGCGGGGTTTTGTCCGGGGGAGGCTTCCTCTCCTTTGGTACTGTTCTCCTGGTTATTTCCACCGCCATGTCCCTGACGGGCCTTTTGGAAGGCATGGGGATTTTTCACCAGGCCATGGATGGGGTTTTGGACCAAATCCAGACGGTACCCCAGCTCATTTTTGCCACCAGTGTTTTTAGCATATTGACTGCCGCCGTTGCCTGCACCCAAATAGTGTCAGTTGTGGCCCCGGGGGCAGTTTTTCAGCCCAGCTACAGGCGTCTAGATCTGGATAACATGGTATTAGCCCGTACTATTGCCGATACCGGCGTGACGGTGTCCGGTATTATCCCCTGGAGTATTGCTGCCCTGTCGCCGGCCCTGGTCTTGGGGGTGCCGGTGCAAAAGTTTATACCCTATGCCGTCTACTGCTATCTGAGCCCCCTAATAACCAATTTCTTTGCTATTTTGGGGTGGGTAAAGATGGTTCAGCCCGAAGTGAGTAAGGTGGATGCTGGGGTTAAAGGGTAAATTTCAGCAGCAGTTCTTCAAACTCACCGGCCATCTTTTGCAGCTCTTGGGCGGCGACGGTGATTTCCTCCGTGCTGGCCGTCTGCTCCTCTGTCAAGGCACTGACATTTTGGGTTCCAGCGGCAGACTCCTTGCTGATTTCGCTGATCTCGGCCATGATACTGACGACCTGTTCGCTTCCGGCAGCGATTTCTTCGCTGGCACCGGATACCTCCTGGATGCGTTCGGTAACCCGCTGGACGGAGGCCAAGATATCCCGGAAGGAGGCATCGACGGCCCGCACTTCTTCCGTGCCGGCAGCTAATTTTTCCGCTCCGGCCCCCATGACAGTAATGTTTTTTTCAATGTCAGTCCGAATCTCCCTGATTAACCCGCCTATTTCCTGGGCAGCGGCGGCGGATTGCTCCGCCAGCTTGCGCACCTCGTCGGCGACTACGGCAAAACCTCGTCCCTGTTCCCCGGCCCGGGCGGCCTCGATGGCCGCATTAAGGGCCAAAAGGTTAGTCTGCTCGGCCAGGTCGGTAATGACCAGGACAATATTACCTATTTCCTCTGAATGTGTCCCCAGGGCTTCAATGACAGTAGTTGCATCTTGGATGGTTTGGTTGGCTTCTTCGATTTGGATAACGGTTTTTTCCGTGGTTTCAGTCCCGGCCTGGGCCAATTCATGGGCTGAGGCGGAGTCGGCGGCGACGGAATGGGCATTGGCGGCTATCTGCTGTACTGCTTGGGCCAGTTCGTTTATTATGTGGGAAATATAATCCACCCGCTCCACCTGGTTTTCTGCCCCGGCTGCCACTTCCTGCACTGTATTAGCGATCTGCTCCGAGGCCAGGCCAGTTTCCCTGGCACTGCTGGAGAAATCCCGGGCATAGCCACTTATTTTGGCGGCACTGGTGCGGATTTGGTCTATTAGCTGCCTTAACCCTGCAACCATTTGGGAAAAGGCAGCCGATAGGGCGCCTACTTCATCGTGGCTTATGGCTTGAGGCGTAAGGCTCAGATTGCCGGCGGCGATTTCCTTGCTGACATCGGTCAGTTCCTCCAGGGGTCGGGTGATACTGCGGGGAAGGTATGTCATGGCCATGAAGCCAATGATGAGGATGACGAGCCCCGATGCTGTTAGGATTTGGGCAGTTTGGGCCGCCTCGGCCATGACGAAATTTTTGGCAGTCTCAATCGTCTCTTTATTTAAATCGTTTAAGGTGGAATAATGGCTGCGGAGTTTCTTTTGGCGATTGGCGTACATGCCATCATTATAGAGGAATATGGCCTCCTCCTGCTGACCAGATTTATAAACAGTGACTATTTCAATGGTTCTGGCCCGCAGTTCTTCCTGGACCTGGTCGATTTTATCCAGAATCTCCAGGTGTTCTTCATCGGGGACATAATCCCGAGCCTTTGCGATATTATTATTGACATCTGCCAACCGTAACTGCAGGGTATTATAGGTATCTTGGGAGCCGGAAAGGAGGTATTCTCCCAGGGTTGCCTGTTGCCGGGCGATGGCGGCATCAACTTCCTTTAGGGTGACTATGTAGGGGTAGCTGGTATCTATAACACCCTCGTAACTAAAAATAATAGCAGTGATCCTCTGGTAGGCGAAGCCCGCCAGGGCCAGCACCATCACTATTATAAACAAATAGCCGCTGGCGATTTTCCGCGAGAGCTTCCTTGAACCCCACCAGCCCACCCTTTTTTCCTGTGCCGGCTCTTTTTTTTGCTCTTTATGCCGGAATTTCCATCGGCTGGTTCCTTTTTTTCTCCGGGGCTTTTCCTCCCCTTCTGTTTTCTTTTCCAGGGGGCCCTTTACTAGCGGTTTTCCTCCCACATCCATTACAGTCCACTCCTTTCTTTTTTATTTTAAGGGTTAGGGTGTTTTCCCCCGCCGGTTTAAAAGGCAGCAGTTATTTTGTTCGGGATGACACCAGGGGGGATCACCGGACAGTAACCCCTTCTGAAACAGAGGGACAATCTTTTTGCTTATTTATCATTATTATATCAAGAATCTTACAAAGATGGAAATATAGACTATTGGAAAGCATTATTCTATACAAAACAGATACGAATTGCACAATTTTGCCACGATGGGCAGGGGAGATGGGGGCAAATGTCGAAGCATTAAGCAGGATGTGGCAATAAAAGCCATAAGAATCGGCTCGTGGGCAGATGATTTATTTTCGCCCTTACCCTTAGGGAGGGAAATCCTCTGCCAAGAAGGGGTTGATGTTTTTTCCGGTCACTAGTGAAAGAAAGGGGGAGGCTGCTTTGAATAAAGGCCTGCTGACGGTTGCCCTGGTGGGGGGATTGGTGATCCTTGCCTTTATACTGGATTGGGCAATGACCCCACTTTTTGTGGGGTTAGTGGGAGGTGGTGCAATAGCACTCCTGTTTCTATCTGTTCCGCCACCCCATGATCAGGAGGAACTGGAGTCACCCTTGGAAGTTTCCAGAGGGGAAGAAGACCTCTTGGGTATGGCCGAGGAATTGGGTTTTGCGGCCAAGCAACTCCTTTGGAATGCCAATGAAAGTGTGTCCGCTGCCCAAAATCTGGTCGGCCTGGCCACTGATGTGGCCTTGAACAGCGCGGAAAATGCCTCCAGCCTGGAGGAATGTACTGCGGGGGTGGAGGAGCTCTTGAGTGCTGCGGAGGAATTGGATGCCAAGACCGGCGAAACCAGTGCCGATAGCCACCGCTCCCTGGAAAAGATCAAGGAAAGCCAGGACCTTATCAACCGGGTGGGCAGTACCCTTACTGAAATAGCGGAGGAGGTGTTGGCCAGCGCCCGGGTGATGGAGGGGCTCCAAGCCGCTTCCCGGGGCATAGGGGATTTTGTGGTGGAAATTAACAAAATCGCCGATCAGACCAACCTCTTGGCCCTTAATGCCACCATTGAGGCTGCCCGGGCCGGGGAGGCCGGGCGGGGATTTGCAGTAGTGGCCGGGGAAGTTAACAAACTTTCTCAAGAAAGTGGCAGTGCGGCCAAAAATATTGCCCAAACGGTGCAGGAGCTGGCCGATAGCATTAGGGAGTCGGGGGAGATAATTGCCGCCGGTATGGGACGAATAGCCGGGGTGGAAGAGATAACACGTGGTTCTGGGACTGCTATGGAAAAGATCATCGGGGAACTTAGGAAGGTAGCTACCGTTACCGATAGCCTTTCCCAAACTGCGTCTAGCCAGACAGAAACTACCCGGGAATTGGCCCAGGCAATTGAAAATATAACTATCAAGACGGAAGAAAACTCCCTTGCCGCAGAGGAAACCGCCAAAATCTTACGGGCCCAGGAAACAGCCAACAGAGAATTGGTACAGCTGTCGCATCTTATTGAAAAGGAAGCAAACCGACTCCAGGAAATTGCAGCTATCTACCGCACCGATTCCGATCTGATCTTTGGAGTTAATCCCTTGATAGAACCCCAAAGGGTTAAGGAACGGTACGGGCCCATTATAAATGGAATTGCCGCCCAGTTGGGAATGCAGGGGCGGACAATTATTGCATCTGATTATGGTGCCCTGGCCCAATGTCTCCTTGATGGTATTATCGATATCGGTTGGTTTTCACCCCTGGCCTATGTGGCGGCCCGGGAGCAGGGGGAAGTGATACCTTTGGTGACGCCGATAGTCAATGGTGCACCTTCTTATGAGGGTTATATCATTACTCGTAAAGACAGTGGCATCAATGCCCTCGATGATCTACGGGGGGTATCCTTTGCCTTTGTCGACCCCAAATCGGCCTCCGGGTATGCATATCCCCGGTTCATTATGAAGGAGGCCGGTCTAAACCCCGATGTGGATCTAAAAGAAATCATCTTCATGGGAACCCACAATAAGGTTATCGAGGCGGTATTGGCGGGCAATGTTATTGCCGGTGCCACCTTTGAGGAGGCCTGGGATTTAGCCATTGAGCATGGGCTGCCGGTGGAAGAAGAACTGGCCATCATAGCCAGGACCGAACCCATTCCCAAGGATGCCCTTGCCGCCGGGCCCAAAACTAATCCGGACCTGCTGGATAAGATACAGGAGGCCTTTATTAATTTTGAGAATACCACTGCCGGGATGGAGGTATTGGCCGATTCCCCCATCGATGGATTTATTTTGGCCGATGATGTCAATTATAATATTATACGCCAGGTTGCAACCCTAAAAGATTTGTAACTGCCGGGGCCTTCAAAAGAGGAAAATTCATGCATAAAGTTCCAATCCGGAGGGATAATAGGGGCGAAGGAGGGATGCAAAAGTGGGCATCAACTTAACCCAAAAGGAAAAAATGCTTTTGCAGGATCAGGCCAACCATGAAAAGATTTGTATCCAGAAATACAACAATTATGCCAATCAAACCCAGGATCCCCAACTGAAACAACTTCTTCTGACCTATGCGCAGGAGGAACAGGAACATTTAAATACCCTCAACCAAATTATGGGTGGAACTGTTCCCAACATACAACAACCGGGGCAGCAGCAAAGTCAGTTAGGGCAGCAGGCACAACAAAAGGACCAACAGACACAGCAGGTTGAACAGAAGGCCCAGCAGGATCAGCAGTATTCCCAGCAAACCCAGCAGCAGATAGCGAAGGCCCAACAGCAGCAGACCCAGCAATCACAAGAGCAGCAGGGGCAGCAAACACAGGAACAAATGGGACAGCAGCAATCCAGTAGCCAGGCCGGCCTAGCTGGACAAAAGGAGAAGGACCTTTTAACTGACCTCCTTATGACAGAAAAGTATATGTCCGATACTTATGATACGGCCATCTTTGAATTTACCGACAGCAATGTCCGGCAGGTTCTCAACCACATCCAGAAGGAAGATCAGCAGCACGGGGAAGGAATTTTTAATTACATGCAGAGCCATGGTATGTATAATCCCCAGTAGGGGGGCT
>JAAYTH010000054.1 GCA_012523785.1 Bacillota bacterium
GATGTCAATTAATGAGGAAAAACCAGAGATAGCTAAAATTACAAATCTAATCAGTATGAAGGAAATGTGGAGAATGCGTTGGTTGATGTTACGGGATTCTATTTTGGGAACTATCGTAGGTATACTCCCCGGTGCCGGGGGCACTATTGCTTCGATACTGGGTTATACCATGGAAGTAAAATTATCCAAAGAACCTAAGAAGTTTGGGACTGGAATCCCGGAAGGTATTGCGGCTTCAGAAACCTCCAATAATGCGGCGGCGGTTGGTATGATGATTCCCCTGGTGGCCATGGGCATTCCCGGTGGTACCGGTGCAGCAATGATGATTGTAGCCCTGACCATGCAGGGGGTGCAGGTCGGCCCACTGCTGTTGAAAAACCAACCGGAGTATCTTTATAGTATTGTTGCTGGTATATTTTTCGCTGCCCTAGCTATGATTTTGATTAGCTTTGTTATTGCCAAGATGTTCGCAAGTGTAATATGTATCCCCTACCGATATTTGGGTGCAGGCATCTTTGTGCTGGCTATGGTAGGCACCTATGCAAAGAATGGGAGAACAAACGACCTATTCATTATGTTGATCGCCGGTGTTTTGGGCCTGATCCTAAAAAAATGCCGCTTTAATATTACTTCTATTGTATTGGGACTTGTGTTGGGTAATTTATTTGAGGTCAATTTGAGGCGGACCTTACTTCTTGCCACAGATGGAGTTCTAACCTATCTGATGACGCGACCGATTACATTGGTACTAATCGCAGTTATTATTACTATCTTTGCACTTGGAATTCGTAATTTTTATCTACACCGTGGACAGTCCCTAAAAATCAAAGAAATGTTTTGATATTCCCGAAACATACTAGTTACATTTTACACTGGCCTAGGTTAGCCACCGTTGCAAAACGCGGGAATGGGCTGTTGGGTGTTACACCGGAACCCAAAATTTTATATTATCATTATTCAGAGGGCAAAGGGGGGAAGTAATGAAAATAGTAGTGCTGGATGGCTTCACATTAAATCCGGGTGATCTTTCTTGGGATGGGTTTAGAAGGTATGGCGAATTTACAGTGTATGATCGCACATCGTATGATAGCGACGGGGACGATTTGGTGGTCGAAAGGGCTCGGGATGCTGAAATAGTGCTAGTTAATAAAACCGTGCTATCAAGGAAAGCTATAGAAAAAATGCCCATGCTCAAATATGTGGGCGTTTTGGCCACCGGCTACGATGTGGTGGATATAAAGGCGGCCAAGGAAAAAGGGGTTATTGTTACAAACATCCCCACCTATGGAACATATTCCGTGGCCCAAATGGCTATTGCTTTACTGTTGGAAATGTGCCACCATGTTTGGTGTCATAATGTATCGGTTAAAAGTGGTGAATGGGCCAACAATCCCGACTGGTGCTATTGGAAGTATCCCCTAATTGAATTGGCCGGCAAGACAATGGGGATTATCGGCTTTGGAAGAATTGGACAGACTACGGGAAGAATAGCTAACGCCTTGGGGATGAAGGTATTGGCCTATGACCTTTATCATAATAAATCGTTGGAAAATGACATGACACGTTATGGGAAATTGGAGGAAATACTGACCCAGTCGGATGTGATAGTTCTTCACTGTAATTTAACCGATGAAACTAAAGGAATAATTAATCACAGTACGATTGAAAAAATGAAAGATGGTGTCTTGATTGTAAATAATTCCAGGGGCCAGCTAATTGTCGAGGAGGATCTGGCTGAAGCACTTAATAGTGGTAAGGTTGGTGGTGCGGCCTTAGATGTGGTGTCTAGGGAACCCATTGATGAAAATAATCCCCTGCTCACAGCCAAAAATTCCATAATAACACCACACATTTCATGGGCCCCAAAGGAATCGAGGCAAAGGTTGCTGGATATTGCCCTGGAAAACCTGGCTGGGTTTATTGCCGGTAAGCCCGTTAATGTTGTAAACCCCTAGGCCCGGGGAAGGCCGGGGTGCAACTCCGGGGGGGCGTGTAACATAATGCGGCGGATCCTATAATCATAATTTTGTACCTTTCGCAAAGGCAGGGGATTGACCCCTGCCCTTGGTTATCCCATTACTTGGGCAAATACCCGGGCGAAATTTTTTCCTAGGATCTTTTCAATCTCGTTGTCTGAGTAACCCCGGGCCACCAAGCCCCGGGTGATGTTGGGCATTTGGGAAACATCCTCCAAGCCGGCGGGGGTAGCTGCTATTCCGTCGTAGTCCGAACCCAAGCCAATGCAGTCAATGCCCGCCAGGTTCACAATATAATCAATATGATTTAGGACAGCTTCCAGATCTCCCACCGGTCCTAGAAAATGAGGGGCAAAATTAATTCCCATGACCCCGCCCCGGTTAGCCAAGGCCTTGATCTGGTCATTATCTAAGTTGCGGGGATGATCATAAAGCCCCCAGGCGTTGGAGTGGGAAGCAATCACCGGTTGGGTGGAGTGTTTTAATACATCCCAAAACCCGGCCGGGGCCAGGTGGGAGACATCAATAACCATTCCCAAACGGTTCATTTGTGCTACTGTTTCCACACCCAAAGTGGTAAGGCCACCCCCGGTCCTGGCTTCTTCTACCCCATCGGCCAACTGATTGCGATGATTCCAGGTCAACCCCAGGGCCCGCACCCCCAAACGATACAGGCAAGGTAAAATAGCCGGTGCTCCCTCCAGGGCCTCTCCCCCTTCAATGCTGAGGAGGGCTGCAATCTTGCCCCGACTAACAATATCTTCAATTTCCGCGATAGAGGTTGCCAAGGCTATCCTATCACTATTATTGGCGGCCTCCCGGTAAAAGGCACTTATAAACTCCAGTGTTCGCCGCAGGTAAGGGACAGAGTCAATGTAGATGGCAAAAATCTGCATATTTACTCCCCCCACCTCCAGTCGGGGTAAATCCAAATGGCCGCTACTGCTCCTTTCCCCCAAGGTCCGCTTCCCCGCCGCGATATCCATAAGGGTATCACAGTGACTATCCCAGACCAGGGCCCTTTCATGAAGCCGGATGGCCCGTTCCTCTTGAGTTGCCGTTAAATTCATGTTAATTCCCTCCTACATATTCACCTAATAATACAATGTGCCTGTTTGCCAATGGGATCCAAAGGGATTA
>JAAYTH010000008.1 GCA_012523785.1 Bacillota bacterium
CAGCGTACCTAGGGTAAAGGCATTGCAAACTTAAGAAAGGAACGCTGAATTCTTATTTATTTAAGAAACGGGGGAACCAATTACTTTGGGGTGAATCATTTTGAAGAGCCGCCCTTAGCTCTAACCCGGCAGCTAACCCCGTAAGCGTCTGAAGGGAGTATTGATATGCTAATTGTTTAGATTTTTGTACAGACTATGGTATACCATAGTCTTTTTGCTGGTCAGATTTGTTGGTACTGGGTCCGCATATTTTCTGGAAGGAAAAAAAGAGGAGTGTTCAAAAGTTGAAGAGGATTGTAAACTTGGTAATATTATTTACTTGTCTGACCTTGGCCCTGCTGGGGTGTACAGGTGAGGCAGATACCGAGGGCCGGGAAATTGCTTTTGCCAACGCCGGTTGGGAAAGTAATATGTTTCACAATGCGGTGGCAGGCCTAATAGCGGAGGAAGTTTTTGGCTATACTTGGACTGAGGTTCCCGGTACTACGGCGGTAATGCATGAAGGATTGCTGGCCGGGGAAATTGATGTGCATATGGAATGCTGGACCGATAACATTCCCCCCTATGAGGGTGATTTGGAAGCGGGTAAATTTAAAGAGCTAAGTGTAAATTTTGATGACAACTATCAGGGAATTTATGTCCCCAGGTATGTAATAGAGGGTGATGGCGAGAGGGGTATCGAGGCTTCGGCCCCGGACCTAAAATATGTCTGGGATTTAAAGGATTATCCGGAGGTATTCTCCGATGATGAAAATCCGGGCATGGGCCGGGTATATGGAGCTATCCCCGGTTGGGAAATTGATGAAATTATGCACCGAAAATACCTCCACTATGGCCTAGATGAAACCTTTATCTACTTCAGACCCGGTTCTGACCCGGCTCTGCAGACAGCCATCATGTCCGCCTATGATAAGGGAGAACCAGTGGCCGCCTATTACTGGGAGCCCACCTGGCTTTTGGGTATGTATGACATGGTATTGCTGGAAGATGAACCCTTTGATGAGGGTGTCTATTTGGAAGGAAAGTGTGAAGCACCGGCCGTGCGGGTGACCGTCGGGGTCAGCAACAAACTCGCCGATGATGAAAACAACGAAGGTTTGGTCGATTTTCTCAGTAATTACCAGACCTCAAGTGCCTTAACGTCGGAAGGATTAGCCTTTATGCAGGAAACCGGGACCGAGGATTATGTTGAAGCGGCCAAGTGGTTTTTAAGGGAACATGATGAATTATTGGGTGCCTGGTTGGAGCCGGAAGACGCAGAAACCATGCGAGACTTTTTGAGTAAGTAGGGAGGCTTATAATATGGATTGGTTATATAGTTTCCCTTTTCAGCTGCCAATAAATCTTGATGCTATTGACAGTGCTGTAAGGGCCTTCAGCATAAAGTATGCTGTTATTTTTGACGCCATCAGAGCCGCGTTAACTATCTTCGTAAATTTAATTTACAACACCTTAAATTTTATACCTTGGTTTGTAGTAATACTGGTGGTATTTCTCGCTGGCTGGAAACTGTCGGGCAAGTTAAACAATGGGCTATTATATGGTGGCTTGTCACTACTCATAGGTGCAGCTGGCTTATGGGGATTGATGAATGAGACCCTATCAATAATTATTGCCTCGGTAATAATTTCCCTACTCTTGGGTTTTCCCCTGGGAATTTTAGTTTCCGCCAGCGATAGGGCCGATGAGATAATCAGGCCCATTCTAGATACAATGCAGACGATGCCCGTCTTTGTTTATCTCATACCGGCCCTCTTGTTTTTTGGTTTAGGTAAACCCCCAGCGGTTATAGCTACTACTATTTATGCCATAGTACCTATAGTACGGCTTACCAACCATGGAATACGGCAAATAGATAAGGAAGTTGTCGAAGCCGCCCTGGCCTTTGGCTCCACCAGTATGCAGGCCTTGATAAAGGTTAAGATACCCCAGGCCTTGCCCACCATAATGGCTGGAGTGAACCAGACCCTTATGATGGCCATATCCATGGTTGTTACCACATCCATGATCGGGGCCACAGGTTTAGGGATGGAAGTATTAATTGGAGTGCAGCGCATACAAATAGGTCGGGGATTATTATCCGGTACGGCCATTGTAATAATTGCCGTTGTCTTAGATAGATTGACCCAGGGGCTAGTGCGCCAGAGTGAGGTGGATTCAGATGGATAATATTGTATTAAGCGCCGAAAAAGTAGCAAAACTCTATGGTACGGAAAAATCCAAGGCTATAAAACTGAAAAATTCAGGGGCCGATAAAGATACCATATATAAAAAAACCGGGGTCATAGTAGCCCTTTGGGATGTAACCCTGGAGGTAAAAGAAGGGGAAGTATTTGTCATAATTGGGCTATCTGGCTCCGGCAAATCCACCTTGGTTAGATGTTTCAATATGCTTAATAAACCCACAGCGGGTAAAATATATTATCGCGGCAAGGATATAGGAAAATTTGATAAAAATGAATTAAATCATTATAGGCGCAATCAAGTGTCTATGATATTTCAGCAATTTGGCCTCATGTCCCATCGCAATGTCCTGGGCAATGTGGAATACGGCCTGGAGGTAAAAGGAGTTCCCAAGGAAGAACGCCGTGCCAAGGCTTTAGAGATGCTTTCCATGGTAGGTCTTGAGGACCACGAAAACGAGCCCATATCCAGTTTGTCCGGTGGTATGATGCAGCGGGTTGGTATAGCCAGGGCCTTGGCCAATGATCCGGAAATCCTCTTGATGGATGAACCTTTTTCGGCCTTAGACCCCCTGGTTAGAAGGGATATGCAATTTGAACTTTTAACCATCCAGCGGAAGTTGGACAAAACCATTGTCTTTATCACCCATGATATTAACGAAGCCTTTAAGCTGGGGGATAGGGTGGCCATTATGAAGGATGGGGAGGTAATTCAAATAGCTCCCCCGGAAGAGATGAGCGAGAAGCCGGCTGATGATTATGTGAAACAATTTATCGATAGTGCCGATAAAACCCAGGTGATAACGGTCCGCAATGTAATGATTACCCCCAACAGCATCGTCCGCTTGCAAGATAGTCCCAACTATGCCATAAAAACCATGCGGGCCAATGGTGTTTCCAGTGCCTATGTGGTGGGGGCAAAGATGAAACTAGAAGGAGTAGTAACCATAGATGATGCCCTAGAAGGCAGAAGGGATGGCCTGGGTATTACGGATATACTAATACGGGACATAAATACCACGGCCCCGGATACACTACTGACGGATATTATGAGCATGGCGGCCAAAACCCGCTTTCCCATCGCCGTAGTAGATGAAAAGGGCAGCCTAAAGGGTATAGTATCCAAGGTGCATGTCTTGTCATCCATGCTTTAACGAGATAAAGGGCCTTTATCCAGTCCCAGCTTTATTCTCCTTGATAAAATAGGGGATGGATCTTTATTCTAGTAAAAAATAGAACAGAGATCCGTCCCCTGTTTTATTCTATTTATTTACGGTTGACGAATGTAATGGGGCAGGTCCTTAGGTATTTCCAGGGCTAGTTCCACCAAGCCGCCGTATTCCCCGGAATCCTTGTACCAAGGTGCCTGATAAAGCAGCTTCTTAACCCGGCCCTTTTCTACTGTGTAGCAGTTTCTGCCCTGGTTTTTTAGCAGGGCTGCCATTTTGGAACGGGCGGGTTCCGGGTGGCAGTCCAGGGCATTTTTGCCCACTAACTTAGCACCACCATCGGCTGCGTAAGCGGACTTTGATTTTTCATTCATATAGACTATTTTACCCTCAGTATCACATACCGTAATTGCTGCACTAAAATTATGCAGGTAGTTGTTACCTTCACACATTTTTATGCTCCTTTCCAAGGGGACAGGGGGATTTTTTTCGCTTTAGGTCACCCAGGCGAAATAGGGGCATGGGGGCCAGGTAGTGACTGGCTAGGGCCGGGGATGTTCCCCTTTTTTCGCCGGTACCCTTTCCGGCCCGTGACGGGCATAGTTGGTCCCTATTACCCCCAGGATAATCATTAGGGAGCCGGCAACATGATATAAAAACAGCGGTTCCTTGAGAAAGTATACCCCAGCCAAGATAGTGACTACAGTGCGCAGGTTGCCAAAGACACTGACCTTTGCCGCCTCCATATGGGCCAGTAGGTAATTGTTTAAGAGTGAAGTGACTAGGGAAGATAAAACCCCCAAGTACAAGACGGAAAGAACGAACTCCATATTGCCAAAGAGGGCAAACAAATGGCCTATGCTGTTGTTTAAGGCATGCCCTATCAGGGAAAAGGTATTGAAAAATAAGAAGCCCAACAAGGTCATCATAAAGCTAATTTCCGTTGCGGAAAATTGCCTTATGGTTACCCGGGTGAGAATATGATAACCTGCAGATGTAAGGGCTGAAAGCAGTAAAAGGGAGATCCCCAGTATTTCCGCAAGATCAAGCCCAGCCCCCTTCATGATAAAAATGTACACCACACCTATTACCGACAATATAATAGAAGCTTGTTGCAAGATTGTCGTCTTTTCCTTTAGAAAAATAGCTGCCATGATCATGGTGAAAATGGGTGTCACGGCCAGCAAGATTCCTCCTTCTGAGGAACTAGCGTAAAGCAGTCCAAAGGTTTGGAGGGCGAAAAAAGATATAGGGTAAACTAGGGCCAAAGAGATAACTTGGCCTAAATTTTTCCCCCGGAAGTTGAGCTTTACCCGCCCCCATACAACTGGAATCGACAGGGCCAGGAGGGAAGCAGTAAAGCGAAAGGCCAGTACATCTATAGGGCTGGCGTGTTTTAAGGCTGTTTTGGTGAAAAGGAAGGACAAGCCCGTTATTAGATTGTGCAGCAGGGCGGCCAGGTAAAGGAGAAGCAATTGGGGGTTTTGCACTGCAAACACCTCGAAAAGGGTTTTTCGGTGCTGACATTGGCAAAGGTCACCTATTCCTTTATGGCTCAACTGTCTTGGGGCAGGTCCATACCCATCATGCGGCCTATTTTTGCATATGATTTAGAGAGGGAATGTTCTGGAGCAAGGGAATATTTAATGGGGTAACCCCGGCCATTATCTTCCAAGAATTTAAAGGCCTCGGTGAGATCCTTTGCCTTCCCGGCCGGTAGGCTAAATATCATCTCATCATCTTGGGCCAGGGCATTCGATCTATCCCCCATACAGGGGATTGCTATCTGGAATTGGTTGTTTTGCATGACGGGAACAACGGCATAGACACAGGCCGCGTGGCCCGAAAGCTGGCTTGTAACATCATTGCCATCGATCCAGTTGACGGCGACCATAATTTGGGTTAGCTGGGAAGGGTCGCAGTAGAGGATGATCACATCGGGCTGGAAGGAAGCACTTTCTAAGGGGGCACTGACAATTCCAGCATATTCATGGGGAGCAAACTTGGGCACAATATGGGCCCAGCGGCTGCCAGCTTCCAGGGTTTTTGCCGTGTCAGGATAACGGTTGTGGCCCTCCAAAAAATATGAGGGCGGCTCGGCCAGCCCGTAGCATAAAACCGGTTCAAAACACCAGTGATCTTCTTTAAATAGGGCGATGGTTTCCCCCTGCCGCCGCGACCTGCTAAAGGCCTGGCAAAGAGACAGATGGTGTCCCCAGTCTCTCAAGGGCCTAATGGCATCTTCCGGTTCTGTTTCACCCACCTTAAGCATTTTAACCGCCAATGGTTTTGACTTTAGCCTCAAATAGCTTTCAAACTCTCCAGCACATGAATTCATAAGCAATGCCTCCCTATTATTATTTAAATAGCTTTAAAAGCGGCTTCCCCGACCACCATTTATAGGTCCGATTCCCAATACTTAATTTTACTGCCTATGTTCACTATTCACTTACCTTAAAGAATGAATTCAACATGGGATGCTGTTTCCCTGCCGGGTGAAGCCTTTAGATTCTAAATTCCCCTTAGGCATAGTGGAGGGCTGTCAAGTGCCTCTAGGTTCTGTAAAGTTGCTTGCTATAAAGTAAGGGCAGCCAATGGCCGCCTGTTTTTATGACCCGGTGGAGAACTATTCAAGTTTTCATTATAAAAACAACCGCATTCTTCCCGCGGTTTTAACCAGCGTGGAAATGCGGTTATCGAAACTCGAGGCCCAAAGAAATAATATTTGGCGGGAGTGTGTGGGAATCGAACCCACCGCAGAAGGGTCACTCCTGCCGCCGGATTTGAAGTCCGGGCGGGACACCAGACCCGATCCACCCCCATAAACCCCAGAAGGCTCGCATCTATGCACTTTCCGGAATTACATTATACTTTCTTTCTTCACCGATTGCAACCCGCAAAAAGTTTTTGTGTGTCAGGGGAGCACATCACTTCGCGCTAGTCCGCTTAAAAAACCAATTTCTGCGTAGGTGGGGGAGACCTTCGTTGTAAATTAAACCCCAATCTTCTATGGGGTAGATCCCCACGTGTGTGGGGGAGACACAGCAAGGCATTGAGGGGACTATCACCTTGGGGGTAGATCCCCACGTGTGTGGAGGAGACAGACTATTCATAAATATATCCACCCTTTTACCCGGTAGATCCCCACTTGTGTGGGGGAGACCGCCAAGCACCACAAAATAAGAGTATCCGCCTGGGTAGATCCCCACGTGTGTGGGGGAGACCCCTTCATACATTATTTGGGAATAAATACACCATCCCTCACTATCTCAGAGTATTTTCCGGAAAATATCCCTAGCCCATTAATAATACGATTCAGTTCTTTTTGTCTTACTCCCTTCTTGTTAATACTCTTTAACTCTTTCCCGAGATATACATACTTGCGCCTTTTGCAAAATGCCCATGCCACCGAATAAAAAAAGGAAAGACGCACCGGAAACCTACATAGCGGGTTTTAAAAAGTTATGAAAAGGCACCACGAATTCATACCTCAACAACTAAGACTTGTAAATAGGCACACCTCCAGAATTTAATATTACCTTATAGAGCTCATTCCACTTACTCTAAGTGCGATGGGGTATGGAAAAACGCTTAAGATCATCTTTAATATTAATCTTTATAACCGTGCCGTAGTTAGATGAAGAACACCAAGATACACCAACAGCTTTACCCGGGGCATGGGGGCAACGAAACTTTATGTAGTCCCCATCACACCCCCAGTAAACCATGTAATATCCTATGGAACAGCGGGGATTACAGTGGATGGAAAAGACTGCCGGTGGTATCTTTTCATTCCTAAGGTTAAGGGGAACAGTGGCTTGAGCATTATAATGGGCCACCGCCTCATAATTTTTCCGCTGTTCATAGCTCGCATCGGCAACGATATAATTAGTCCTTTCCATAAAACCTCAAAACCTCTATTTGCAGTGGACTCCAATAGTGGTGGCCCCATATCCCTATCGTTGATAAGGGTTGGGGATTATACAAAAGGCTCATATAAAAATTATATTGCAAATTCCGTAAAATGGTATCTGTCACCTATTTTTTGCTGACCAATCTTATGAAAGCCTTTTTTTCACCCTCTCTTATAACCGAAACAATGTTTGCTTTTTCATTCACATCAAATTCGTAATCAGACAACTTAGTGTCAGCAAATTCAGGTGCAAAATCAGACATTAAAAAGTAAGTGGGAGCATTGAATGGATCCGACTTGTTTATTTTATCAAGCACCTTTTCGTCACCATTAATTAATGCCTGTACAAAAAAATTTAGCTGTATCCTCCATACTGCTTTGATTTATCCTATCACACCCGCAGCCTAGTAAAGACACAGCAACCATTAGAGCTATCAAAAACAGTATTAACTTTTTCCTCATTTTAGGCTCTTCCTCATATTCTTAAATAATATGTCTTTCAATTCCGGGCCAAAAATTCCCTTTACGCATTCAATTATTTCAACTGCTCTAGTTTTATTAATTTTGTTTCTGTATGGCCTATCCGAACATAGCGCATCAAACATATCGCAGATTCCAATCATCCCCGCACCTGGGGGATTTTCTTCCCTTGCGGACCCAAAGGGTTGGTTTGAACCTTGTTTTATCTCCTATACCTTTCTACATCAACCTCTTTAAATCTATTATAAAACTGGTAATCGGCCTTACATAGTCCTTCATGCCGGGGTGATTTGCCGCATTTATGTATCTGGGGCTGTTATCGGGAAGATATAATACGGCCCGGTGGCTTCCTATTTCAGTTATTTTATCATCGGATAAATCCTGGTCGTGAGTAATTACATGCCAAAGGTTTCTGATTTTATGTCTGTTTAGCAAATCTGTATCTGTAGTATATGCCTGCTTCCACCGCTCCCTAAAGGTTCTTTTACAGGAGATTCCGATTAGCCAGCTATCTTTGCAACGCACCCAACGATCCACCTCAAGACCCGTCGTAAAGTGTTCTGGTTCGTGTGTGGTTTTTATACCGAAAAAGTCCAGTATAAAGGATGTTACACTTTCTAAACTGCCCCCGGCCCGTCCTTTCCGTTTCTGGCCTAACCGACGCTCAAATTCTTGGCAAAACGCAGAGAGAATAATAGCCTTTTCTTCTTCGTTTTCTAGCTTGAGTTCCTTCTCAAGATAATTCCTTAGACTGGAGTACTGTTGAACAACTTCCGCCCTCTCTTTTTTAAGGCAGCCTGCTGTCCCAAGATCGTCCCAAAGATTGATGATAGTGGCAAGGCCTTCTTCACCTTTACTTTCAAGTAAGGTCTTGGCAACAGATTTGACGAATATTTTATCATCACTGGGAACCTGAGCTAGGCTTACGTTAATTGGTGTCATTATGTATTCACAGGTTAAGGCTAGGACTGAATAATCCTGAATCGTGATAAGTTTTTTCTTCAGCTCATCACATAAGTTTTCAAGCTGCCGCCTTATGTTGGTTCCTTCCCTTCTTCCTTCCAAGATCACATTGCTTATGGTCTGGTGCAATTCACCAACAACAAACTCCTCAACTTCTTCCTTAAGGCGCTTGATGGTTGATTTAATTGCATGGGATAATTCAATCATTTTATCGCTGTTTTTGCCAATCCCCCCATACTTATCGGTGCTTATCAGCATTCGCGACAACCAATAGACATTGTCATAGGGGCTTGTTTTTACAATACTTTTCAACCTCTCTTTGTTTGTCAAGGAAAGTCCCCCATCTCCTTATTTATTCCGGTTTCCAAAAATGCAGCAGATATTCAAAGGTAACACCCATGGTTATATAATTTGAAGGCCAGCCAAAGATACCCACTTTGTTGACAATATTAGTACGGTCCCAAATAATTGTGTTTCTCAATTCGTAACCAACAGCTCTAAGGGCCTCCACAACTGCTATGTGCAATGTTATCCTTTTGTTTTCCCACCACATATCGGGAATGTTTATTACACAGTGCCCTTTGGGTTTTAGCAATGGCAGAAGGTCTTGGTATATTTCCCCTATTGCTTTGCTGTAGTCATCCAAAGCCAAGGTTCCCAGGTCCCTTGGATCCTGGCTGTATTGTTCTATTTTGTTATATTGTTCATTTTTTCTTTCCCGTCCCCGGCGGCTTTTATTTTGCCTTTTTCTATCCAGTAGGTTTGCATAGGGCGGCGAGGTCAAGATAAGGCTTACCGTCCCTGGCTGGATATATTCTTTAATATTCCTGGCATCAGTGCAGACTGCCAATTGTTGAGTGTCAGCAAACAATGATTGCTGGGACAGCCGATCTTCCGTTAACTCAATATATTTTTCATTAAGATCAAATCCCACCGCATTCCTATTTATGTCCCTTGCCGCCACCAGGGTAGTCCCACTGCCAACAAAGGGATCGATAACAAGTTCCCCTTCATGTGTAAACAATTCTATACACTTTTTTGCTAAGGAGATGGGATATGTTGCTGGGTGTAATTCCTTATCCCTTATATCCCGGCCCTCGTAATAAAATTGCCATACACCTATTTGTGCTTTCAGCCATTCCTTAGCCGTCATACAATTTATATGATTAGGAGGGCATTCACAGGTTTTTTCATAACCTATGTCTAGGGCCGTAATTTGTTCCTTCTTTTGGACAGTACTACTTTCCATCTTAAACACTCCCTTTTGAGGGTTTCTACTCTTCCTATTATATTAGTTTTTGTCAGGCCAAAATCCTGCTTGCAAGCACCTTTAATAATATTGTTAAGGAGTAACTAATCAGCAGATGGTAAAAAACATTCGGGTTTTGCCCTCGGGATGACAATCAAGGTAATTGGTGATATATCCAGGAGGGCGACAACATCAGCTTTGCAAGTGTGACTAGGTGGTTACCAGACAATATTGGCTAGGGCAAGGGTGAAGGTTGCTAGAGGGATGTCTTTAGATGCTAGTTCCCTCTTCAAAAAAAGCCGCCTCCGTCAATTTTTACTGACGGGGACGGCCTTTTTCTTATCGGGTCATAAAAGATACACTTGATGATATATACCGAACACTAGAATTTTTACCTTCTTCGGAAACTACACCCATTGCGCATCACGGTGGCGAGGCTTATCCACCTCTATTCACCCTTACGCTTGAAAGTAAACCCTGCACCGATTAGCAGTGCCAATCCACCCAGCAAATAATAGGGGGCATGGGCTCCCTCGCCCGTCTTGGGCATATCCGGCCGTGGACCCGTTGGTACTGGTTCCTCGGGTATTTCTATCAGCGGGGGGTCCACAGGCAATTCAGGCCCCCCCGTGGGTGTTTCCTCCGGTGGAATTTCTATTTCTTCCGGTGGCCCGGGCCTGGGGTCCCGATCCGGATCGGACTCACTCGGGTGTTCGGGTTTTTCAGGATCCGTCGGTTCCGAGCCGCCGCCGGTGGTTTCAGTAGTAAAGGTCCAATTCACCGTCGCGGCGGCCCCTTGGTAATCATTATCGGCCGCGGTGGGGAGGTGGGTAAAAAAGCAGATGATCTTTTCCTGGCCCGGGGCCAGATCTCCGATTAAAACATCTCCCTGGTCGCTGACCCCCTGTAGGGTGCCGGCGGCAATGGTTTTGACGCCATCTTTAATGGTTAGGGTCATGGCTTGGGCCAAATTTCCGCCGCGGGGGGATTTTTCATCTTTGATGTTGGTCCTAATATAGACAGTCAGGGTTTCCGAGCCGCTATTGGTCAACTTCAGGCAAGATTGCTTGCTGTCACCGGGGTTGAGGTTGCCGGTATCCACGGTCTTTTCCGGCACCTTTATTTCCAAGCCGTTGTCGCCGGTAATGGTGAAGCCGGCCCCGGCGGCAATGCCCGGCAGCAGGGTGAGGGGCAGCCACAGGGTTAAGGTTAAAATTGCCAGTTTCTTGTAAACAGCCTTGTTCATAAATCTACCCTCCTTAGGCGGATTGGGGAAAGGCTTTCTTAGTGGCCGTCGGCGGGGCGGTATGGTGTGCCCCGCCGACGACTTTCAAATTGCTAGGCCGATTTTTTCTTCGACCCCTTGGAAAATACGGTCCTTTTTCTATCTCACTGCCCAGCCGGGGATGGTTCTGTTAGGGTCAAGGGAAGACGGTTTTTGGTTTAGCTGCCGACCGGGAGAACCGTCCCCGTGGTTTTGCCGACCGGGAGAACCGTCCCCGTGGTTTAGGTGGTTTATAGACCGGGAGAACCGTCCCTGTGGTTTAGTCCCCGTGGTTTAGTGGTTAAAGATAGCGTAGAGAGTTACCGAGTCGGCTGGCATGGTGTATTCGTAGGTGTAGGTTGAGCCAACATAATTAGCCGCGCTACCGGGGATTAAATTGCCATCATCCCTATTGGGTGTGGTTGACCAACCCTGGAACACATAACCCGGGTTCTGCTTTACGACCAAGGTAACCTTGGCCCCTTCCCCATAGTTGGCCGCGGTTCCTTGAATTATTTCCCCGCACTCATCTGATAACTCCCATGCCTGACTACTTGAATTCCATCGCACCAGTCCTCCAACATTAAATGCATATTCTCCCGGCTCATCTTCCCCCGGCTCATCGCCATTTTCGCTGCCAGTATAGCAGCTCACCTTTTGAAAATAATCATAGTGCGTATTGGCTTCAGCGGTCAATGCTTTAATGGCTTCCATGTCTAGATCCCATAGGTCTTCGGCGGCACCGTTGGTGCCTTGCACTGCTTCTACTGTGCCGCTAAGGGTATAGCCGGCGCCTTGGTAGGCATTGCCCATGGAGGGGCCGTCAAAGGCCACGACCAGGCATAAAGTCACTGTTTCCGGCTCAAGGGCATCTGCATCCGGGCCGCCATCCGTATCGTAATCATAGGTTCCCGGAACCGGGCCACCTTGGTAGTAAATCCAGCCATCTCCACCTTCTACCCAATTACTGTCTTGGGCGGGGATAAAGAAGGCAACCTGAACATCTTCATCATAATCCTCAGCATCTTGGTCAATGCCACCCCACACGCCCTCAATCTGTACCCGTAAATCTGCACTCTTGCTGCC
>JAAYTH010000055.1 GCA_012523785.1 Bacillota bacterium
AGCCGAAGGGGCTTCTTTATTTAGCACCAAAAGAATTGACCGTTCCTGGACGGTTGAATATACTCTAAGTATACCCTGTAACTTGAGGTAGCCTTTATAATCGGGGGTGAAAACATTGACAGCATCTATATTGTTGCTGGTTCCGATCCTAGTTATCGTATTGATAGTTTTCTTGGCCGCCGGCGGTAAAATTAATGCCGGGGAAGAAGGAGGAATGATTGTGAAGAATATTTATCTATATTTGGTGCTGTTTGCAACCTTAATGATGACCATTGGCGGGAGTGTAAGCATATTTATGGCCACAGCCGATATTATCGCCCCTACACCCTACTACCAAACCTTGGAGGACTATAAAGGCATGATATTAGATAGGGCACATTACGAAAATGGAGGGGCGGTGCCTTCGGAGGCAGAATTGGAGAAAAGGTACGAAGCTGCCGTAATTTCCCATAGGCAAAACCAGGCCGCCCGGGCCACCAACACCCTTATCAAAAGTTTCGGCTGGGTTGTAATTCCCCTGCCAATTTTTATCTACTTCCAACGGGTCCTGGCGAAAAAAGAAGAATAGGTAATAGGAGGTATTATGGGCCATGATTTTAGTCAGTTCCTGCCTCCTGGGCCTTCACACCCGCTATGACCAAGATACCTGCCCCCATCCAGAACTAATAGACCTTCTCCGGAGGGGGTTCGTCCTTCCCGTCTGCCCGGAACAACTGGGGGGATTACCTACTCCCCGCCCCGGCTCGGAAATAAAGGGAGGGACCGGCCATGATGTTCTCTTGGGAAAGGCCAGGGTAAAATCCCGGGAGGGGGATGATTTCACGGAGCAATATATAAAAGGCGCCCAAGAAACCCTTTATTTGGCCCAATTACTTAAAGCACCGGCCGCCATCCTCAAGGCCCGCAGCCCTGCCTGTGGCGGCAAAGAGATCTATGACGGCAGCCATACTGGAGTACTGCGCCCCGGTGCCGGGGTAGCAGCCGCCCTTTTGGCAGAGAACGGTATTACCATCTATTCGGAGGAGGATCTTAACCCGGGATTGCTGGATGAATTAGTAAGAATGTTAACCAAACAAAGATAGTTCTTCCCCAGCGGGATTTAAAAAAACCCATGGCAAGGTAATAACCAGCCAGTGTTCTAGTGCCTCTGTGCAAGTTTTATAGGTTTAAAAACATTATCTTAAGTAAGGGGGAATACTGGGTGAAACCCATTATTGGCATTACCTGCAGTTATAAAATGGGGGGACAACAAGGAAGTAGGCTTGCATCCTATGTAATGGCGGTAGAAACTGCCGGGGGCGTCCCCCTGATATTGGTGCCCCTAAGGGATACGGCAAATTTAGAATATCAAGTGGAACTAATAGATGGCCTTTTACTTACCGGTGGGGTCGATATCGACCCGCGGCATTATGGCGAAGAACCCCACCAATGTTTAGGAACCATTGAACCAGATAGGGATGGGTATGAAATTCCCTTGACCCGCCGGGCAGTTGAAAAAAAGATGCCTCTTTTAGGTATTTGTCGCGGTATGCAGATTATGAATGTTGCCTTGGGCGGCAGCCTGCACCAAGACATTGCAACGGCCCTAAAAAGGACCATAAAGCATAGGCAGGAAGCACCCAACTGGTATGCAACCCACTCCATAGTAATTGAGGAAAACACCAATACCCAAAGGATACTGGGGGCCAAATCCATACGGGTCAACAGCTTTCACCATCAGGCTATAAATAAACCCGGTGAGGACCTCATTGTTGCCGCCAGATCCGAGACTGATGGTGTGGTGGAAGCAATTGAAGGAACCGGAAACCTGCCCTTTCTTGGTGTCCAATGGCACCCGGAAGCATTGCGGGGAGAAGAATCCTCCACCGCTATTTTCCACTGGTTTATATCCGCCGCCGGGGGATACAGCCGAAAACAAGGAGCTTACCGGGCCTGAATTCTGGTCAACCCGGCTGCCCGGGCCATATCCAATGCAGCCTGGTATTCCTTAACCGTAATTCCCCGCCCCAGCTGGGGATGGCCGACGGCTTTGTAGTGGGGCCGGTACTGGGCCATAATGTTAATGTAGGTATTTTTGGAAACATCCTGGGCAATAAACCGGACCACCTTCTGAGTGCCAGCTAATCCCCCAGGTAAAACCAAGTGGCGCACCAGTAGTCCGCGGCTGGCAACTCCGTTTTTATCCAATACCAGATCCCCCACCTGTCGGTGCATTTCCTTTACAGCGGCAAAATTTACTTCCGGGTAGTCCGGAGCCAGAGAAAATTCCTGGGCCGGGAGCGATTCCCCATACTTCATGTCCGGCATATAAATATCCACTATTTCCGCCAATAAACGAATAGTATCTAGGGAATCATATCCACCTGTGTTATAAACCAAGGGAATTTGCAGCCCCTCCCCAGCCGCTATCCTCACCGCTGCAATTATATTGGGAACCACATGGGTCGGAGAAACTAGATTCACATTATGACATCCCAGGGCCTGGATGCGGAGCATCATCTTGCTCAGTTCTTCATCACTGACCAGACGACCCTCACCCAAATGGGCTATACTGTAATTCTGGCAAAAGATACACCCTAAATTACAGTAAGAAAAAAAGATGGTCCCAGAACCTTTGTTGCCTACTAAGGGTGGTTCCTCGCCAAAATGAGGGCCTACACTAGATACCAGGGCCTTATCGGCAGTTTTACAAATACCTAGGGGGGATGACCGGGGTTTTTTAAAGCGCAAAACCTCACAGCGCCGCGAACATAACACACATGGCGAGGCCAGTCCCCTAGCTTTTTCTATCTTTTCGTCCCACTGCTTTTCACTAAGGGAAAGATAGACCGGGGAAACCGGATCGGCTGTGGATGCCTTCATTATCGTACACCTCCCTCCCAAAGAAAAAATCCCGTAGGGAAGTAAGCAACTTCTCGACGGGCCTTTTCCATCCCCACCTTCGTTTTCGCTAGGCCAGCAAATTTTCCCTAAATTTCGTCGGGGGGTAAGTAGCAAACTTCTTAAATTCCTTAATAAAGTGGGCTTGGTCAAAGTACCCATTGGTATGGGCAATATTTGTCAAGCTAACACTGTTATTGCAGCAGATCATTTTTACTGCATTCTGAAACCTCATAATTCTATTGTAATGCGCCAAGGTAATGCCGAACATTCTTTTAAACCTTCCCCGGCAGTGCCTATCGGTATAGCCCACCCTTCTTGCCAACTGGCCAACTTGTACCTGCCCCTTAGAGACACACATCGAAACTGCAAGATTTTCCGCCAGGCCGGGGATATAGTCATAATCAATTAAGTGTTTGTGGGCATAATTGAGTAATACGCGCACCCGTTTACGAAAATCACCGGTCACCAGGATCTGTTCTGTCAGCGATTCAACTTCGGGAAAATAATGCTCCAAATCGACCCTATCATTCCGCAATTCCGCCAGGGATAGGTCCTTGCTTTTTATTCCAGCTAAACAATAGGGCTTAAAGCCAAAATAGGTGACATGGGGGTCTAATTTGAAAGATTTTTCCTTTAAGATGATCCCCGTCAGCGTTACGCGGGGATCTCGGGCATCACATTTAAACAATATATTGGCACAGCCATCGGGAATTAAATTAAAATTAGTGCTCTTGGCAGCAGAGTCAGTGCTAAATTGATAAAATAGGGCCAGGCCCTTTTGTGAGAACGGGTTCCACTCCGAAACCATTTCGGCATAGTTTTTTACGCCCGCTTTGATATTAGGTTGGAACGGAGGAGAAACTTGTTTCATGTGCCTACCTGTGTCTACAAATTTCATTAACACAACCTCCCTTCTCAACGGTTAAATTAAAGTGATTCCACTTTAGGAAACTACTTTAGTTGATCAGGTAGTACATGTTTTTGAATTAGGGGAAAGTTTTGGTGGAGACTAATTTATAAAATAGCTGTAACTATATCTTCTCCCTAAACCTAGGAATTCCTTTTTCTGGGCAGGACAAATTTCCTAATCGGTTCTTACAAACTCCCGCGCCCTTTCCATCCCCTTTATTACCCTCCAAGCACCCAAGGCTAGAGCATCCATTTCGTTTTCCCCCGGAATCACCCGGACCGGTGCTATAAAATCCACCCTCTCCTTAATCCAGTTGATTAACATTGCTGAATGGGCCAGCCCCCCAGTTAAAATTATAGCATCTATTTTTCCGGCTACCACAACGGCCAGTTTACCTATGTTTTTGGCCACATTATGGGCCAGGGCCTCATAAACCAGGGCCGCCTTTTTATCACCAGCCTTTACCATTTTTTCTACTTCCCGGGCGTCGGTAGTCCCAAAATAACCCATCAATCCCCCATAGCGCCTGACCTTTTTCATCATTTTCTTATAGTCATATTCCGGGGAGGTAGCCATTTTTATTACTTGAAATCCCGGCAGCCCTCCGGCCCGCTCCGGAGAAAAGGGGCCTTCATCATCGGATATCATATCTATCATGCGGCCATCTTGGTGTAAACTCAAGGTAATACCACCACCCAGATGGGCCACCAGTAGGCATAGTTCCTTATAGGGTTTACCTAGTTCCTCAGCATACTTAATTGCCGAAGCCCTCATATTGAGATTGTGCCCCATACCCTTCCTTTCCATTTCAGGCAGGCCCGTAATTCTGGCAATGGGCTCCAGTTCATCGACAGTGACCGAATCATAGACATAGGCCCCTATACCCAGTTCTTGGGCTATGCCATGGGCTATGATGGCACCAAGATTAGAAGCGTGTTCATTTTGCGGATGATATTTCAACTGATGGACCATGTCTTCATTAACCTGGTAGGCCCCGGATTTTACTGGCGGCAGCAGCCCCCCCCGGGCCACAATTGCAGTAATAGAATCTAGGGGAATATTCCGGGCTTTTAATTGGGCCAGGATTGTTTCCTTTCGCATGGAATATTGATCATTGATCTCGGGAAACTGAGACAGTTCTTCCCGGGTGTGTTCAATAGATTCCACAAAAAGAGGTTTTTTCTCATCATAGATGGCCATTTTAGTCGAGGTCGAACCAGGGTTGAGCACTAATATCCTTATTGGCATAAAAATCATCCCCTTTTAGCCTGCAAATTATTATAACTTACTATTAAGGATTCGCATCCATCCCGATATAAATATTTCTTCCCCCGGCGGTGGGAAAGTACCACCAGAGGAAGAAATTATGATCATCCTTATTCTACTGGTTCCTCATCCGAAGGTGCCAGTGGCGGCAAAGGCCAAAACTCAAAGAGATCGCCATAGGCCGCCCAGATGGGAAACAGCAAACCCAGCATCATGGTATTGATGGCATTTAGGCCATCGGGATAAACCATTGTCTCTCCAAAATGCCACATACAGAAGGCCTGTACAATAATGTAGCCCACAGCACCCATCACCAGGGAAAGGGCCAGGTTGAAAAAGCCCCCGGCCAAGCCCTTCATGGTTCTTCCCGGCCAGGTTTGGAATATGGTCAATGTAATGAGCATGCCAAAGATGGCCCCAATGGCATAGGACATGAGGTGCAATGGTTCAATATGCAATTGGTAGACCCCAACATTGAAGGCAATATAACCCAAAATCAGACAGCTAGCAGTAACAGCAGCACCAAAAACCGGCTGCTCAAGTTTAAAATTGCTGAAGGGCCACATACCTAAAATGGCAAAAACCCAGAGGAAAACAAGGGAACAAAGGGTGTAGGTAATGCCATGCTCCCAGGGGAAGGGCCCCGTCGGTGCAAAGAAAATTTCCAGGGGGCCACCAGCGACATAAAGGGGTACCGGATCAATTGGCGAAGGATATACTCCTAGAGGGTAGGACACGAGACTAAAATCGAACAATTGGATTAGACAGAAGGCGATGGTATAAGCGGTTATAATGTAGGTGAAACCGGCTGCCGGAGGAGATAACTTGTTAAAGGGCCAGAAGTTAAAGGCCAGGAATATAAAGAACATAGTTACAATAGACATAATTGTATGCAGGGCCACAAAGGGATGGAGGGCACCGCCGCCGATAAAATTGATTAAGCCATAACACAGGAGGGTCCCCCAGATAAAAGCAAATATCCCCATTAGCATTCCACTCAATGGCTGGGGGATATTGTCTACCGGTAAACTCCTTCCCTTCCACATGGCTCCCAACACCACTAACATGCCGACACAGGACATGGCCAGGTAGCCAAAAAACCCGGTGTACATTTCAATATCAAAACTGCTGGTTATGATAAAGGCCATTATAAAGGTAACAATTAGTACGAAAATTCCACGTCCGGGATGCCTTTTTGCCCAATCAGCACTCAAAAAACCGCCCTTCATTTTCATACCACCTTTCTTTAAATTTTATTTTACAATTCTTCCATGACTATTACCCGGAAACTTTGGGGTGTCACCCCCTTTTCTTGGTAAAATATCAACCTTAAATTTCCCTAATCCTTCCACCCCCACCGCCCCTTAGAAAAGCATGGGGCCTAGTTCCCCGAGGTTGCCGCCGCCAGAGCCAAGGAAAAATACTTTTCCTCCCGGGAGGATCCCCTGGAAGTAACTACTATGGGGGCTTTGGCCCCCAGTATCAGGCCCGCCATTTTGGCTCCCGCCATTTCAATCAGGCATTTACCCAAGATATTTCCGGCCGTTATATTGGGGGCCACCAGAATATCCACATCCCCGGCCACTTCACTTACATAACCCTTGGCTACTGATCTTTCCTTACAAATAGCAAGATCAAAGGAAATGGGCCCTTCAACAATACAGTTTTTGATTTCACCCCTTTGATTCATTTCCTTCAAGGCAGCGGCATCCACCGTTTCCGGCATCTTGGGGTTCACTTTTTCAATGGCGGCCAGCACCCCCACCTTGGGTCTTTCATAGCCCAATTTGTTTAAGGCGCCGACGGCATTTTCAATAATAGCCTTCTTTTGTTCCAAAGTTGGATACAGAATCATTCCCCCATCGGTTGATACCAATAGCTTGTGATAAGTAGGTACCATTTTAAGAGCGATATGGGACATAATTCCCCCTATACCCAGGCCAGTTTCTTTGTCCACAACGGCCTTTAATAATTGGCCTGTTTCCAACTTCCCCTTCATCAAGAAATCGGCCTTTCCTTCATTTACCAGCTTAACACCCAAGGCGGCTGCTCCCGGGGCCGTATCCGCTTCATAGATGGCAAAAGCATCTTTTTCCTCCCCGGCTTCGACTAAGAGCCTGACCATCGTGTCCCGATTTCCGATTAGTAGGGGTTCCAATATCCCGTCCTGGTATCCCTTTAGGGCGGCTTCGATAGATTCCATGTCTTCTGCACACACGATGGCGACTTTTTTGGTAATGGGATCTTTCTTGAGCTTTTCAACTATGTCATTGAAGTTTTTCAGATACATGTTTGACCCTCCCTGACAATAAACTTCCATCTGGCTAATACCCACTATAGGCTGCCTACAACTAAATGCTCCTTTCTCCATTATTCTCTTTATAGGTCATGTTATCAGACAATTACATCAATCCATTGTATAAAACGGAAGAAATTAATTCCTAGTGTATTACTTGTCCGGGGATAATTCCACCGGGCATCGCCTGACAATAACCCCTGTTGCAATAATAGCAAGATTACTTCCGTTTTATACTATAGACCATTCCCAGAATGTTATAACATGTTCTTACATGTAGGCAAAGGATAGAATCGTTGGGGAAGTTTGGGTTCCAAGGATCGACTGACAACAAATAAAATATGGAAAGGGGATTGAAAATGGATCCAAAACTCAAGGTGTTGTTGGAAAACTCCCGGGCAGCCTTGGCAAAAATGCAAAGGTGCACACAAGAAGAAGTTGATAACATGTGTCGGGTCATCAACACGGCGGTCTCAGAAAATGCTGAGGAATTGGCAAAATTAGCCGTCGAGGAAACCGGCATGGGGAATGTACCATCCAAAATAGACAAAAACAAGACAATGGGTTCTGGCGTCTGGCTGACGATGAAGAACAAAAAATCCATGGGAATAATAGAAAAGGATGAGGAAAAAGGGCTCTATTATGTGGCCCATCCCAAAGGTGTTGTTGCCTCGGTGGCACCCACCACCAACCCCACAATAACCCCCCTGGGAAATGCCATGTTAGCCATCAAGGGCAGAAACACTATTATTGTCTCCCCCCACCCCCGGTCTATAAAAACCACGGGTAAAACAATAGAATACATGAACGAAGCCCTGCGGGAGATAGATGCCCCGGAACATGTAATTCAAATGGTCGAAGACCCAAGCATAGAAGGGACCCAGGCCTTGATGGCAGCAGCCGATGTGGTCGTAGCTACCGGGGGAATGAGCATGGTAAAGGCTGCCTATTCCAGTGGTAAGCCCGCCTATGGTGTGGGTCAAGGCAATGTGCAGGCCATAATTGATCGGGAGTGTGATGATCTCAACTTGGCCGCCCAATTTATAGTCATTGGCCGAAGTTTTGACAATGGTGTCATCTGTGCTTGTAACCAGTCGGCAATTGTACCTAAGGACATGAAGGGCGACCTGGTCAAGGCTTTAGAAAGTCATGGTGCCTATTATATAGAAGATGAAGAGGAGGTTGCCCAGGTTAGAAAGGCAGTGTTTGAGGAAAACGGCCGGCCCAAGGTAGAAGTCATTGGTAAAACGGCCTTCGAGGTGGCAGCCAAGGCCGGGATAGATGTCCCCAAAGACACTTCCACCCTGGTGGTGGCCTGTGAGGCTAAAGGAAGCGAAGATGTCCTCTGTGGGGAAAAACTCTGCCCCGTACTAATCCTAACCACCTATGATGAATTCGAGGAAGGAGTGGAAATAGCCAAGGCCAACTTGCTGTATCAAGGAACGGGGCACTCGGCTGTAATTCACACCAGCAACAAAGAAAAAGTTGAATATGCCGCCCTTGAACTCCCGGTAGGAAGGCTTCTGGTCAATGTCCCGGGCATTGCCGCCGGGGGAGGGGGCCTCTTCACCCACCTTAACCCAACACCCTCCTTGGGCTGTGGCTCCTGGGGCGGAAATAGTATCTCAGAAAACCTTACCTACGAACACCTTTTGAACATTGCCACCATCGCCTATCCCAGAAAAGAAGCCCCACCGACGGATGAAGAGATTTGGGCCTAGGATAAGGTAAAATCAATTCCCCCTGTAGGCCACTGGATCCAATCTGGTTGCAACAGGGGGAGTTTTTATTCTGAAAGGAAAGTGGAAGGTGAATTTGATTTATGAAAAAAAGAATTTTATTTAGCGGCACTATATTAATGCTGTTTTTAGGCTTGATCTATGCTTGGTCCTTGTTTGCAGCACCACTAGAAGATTTCTTTAATTGGAATAGAAGCCAAACCTCCATGACCTTCTCCATCAGTATGATTACCTTTTGCCTGGGAAATGTGATTTCCAGCATGATACTAAGAAGAAGTCAACCGCGAACAGTTGTTTTAACTTCTGCTGGCCTATTTCTTCTGGGCTTCTTTTTTGTATCCATGATCACCAGCATATGGGGGCTATATGTGTTTTATGGGGTAATGTGTGGACTGGGGACCGGCCTCAGCTACAATGCAATTTTATCCACCGTCCCCAAATGGCATCCCGAGCAGGCTGGATCGGTAACGGGAATCCTTCTAATGGGGATGGGTTTGGGTAGTTTACTCCTGGGAACGGTGGTCAGAAGAATGATGGATATATTAATCTGGCAGACGACATTTAAAATATTGGCAGTGATTTTCTTCCTTTTATTCGGCCTGGCAGCCTTTAGCATTATAAATCCTGGGGCTGCCAAAGGGGATAGTGAAAAGAGAGCCCCGGAAACACCGGGCACTTCAAGGGATTATCCCCTCCTAGAAATGCTAAGAACCCAGGATTTCTGGATGTTGTTCCTCTGGGCAACCATAACCTCCTCAGTAGGTTTGGGGATAGTATCCAATGCCAGTTATATGGCCCAAGAGGTGGGGGCCCTAGAAAGCATGTTACCCCTATTGGTGGGAATGGTTTCCGTTGGCAATGGGGGGGGAAGGCTGATATTCGGCAGAATTGTCGATACAGTAAGTGGGAAAAAGGCCATGCACATTGGTAATATGGTTTTCCTAGCCGGCCTGGCCCTATCCATCCTGGCCTCCATGACGGGAATCCTCATTTTTTTAGTAATAGGGTTTGCCTTGGGGGGCATTGGCTATGGTGCACCACCGACATTATCGGCAGCCCTGACCAAGAAGAAATTCGGTGAGAAGTATTTTCCCGAAAATCTAAGTGCCATCATATTAGTACTAATCCCGGCATCACTAATAGGGCCAACCATCACAGCCAATATTTACCGCCAGACCGGGTATTACTTTGCCAGTTACCTAGTCATGTTAGCAATGATCCTCCTGGCCTTCTTACCGGCGGTAATTTATAGAGAAGGTTGACTTAGGTGCAAACAGAATAAATAAAAAGAGGGGGAATGTCTACACCCCTCTTTTTGTCCTTCTTAAAGACAATCTAGGTTGCCGTCCCCTATTGGGACATAAAGTATTCTATATCCTCCCCGACGGTGCCGATACCAGCAATACCAAACTTGTCAACCAAAACCGCCGCCACATTGGGTGAGAAGAAGGCTGGTAGGGTGGGCCCCAGGTGAATATTTTTGACACCCAGGTAAAGCAGGGCCAAGAGTACTATAACAGCCTTTTGCTCATACCAGGCAATATTGTAGGCAATGGGGAGTTCGTTGATATCATCGAGGTCAAACACTTCCTTCAGTTTCAGGGCGATGACTGCCAGGGAATAGGAGTCATTGCATTGACCGGCATCCAATATGCGGGGAATACCGCCGATATCCCCCAATTGCAGCTTATTATAACGATATTTAGCACAGCCTGCCGTGAGGATGATGGTGTCCTGGGGCAGTTTTTGGGCAAATTCCGTATAATATTCCCTGGATTTCATGCGCCCATCACAGCCAGCCAGAACAAAGAACTTTTTAATATCCCCGGATTTAACGGCAGCAACGATCTTGTCAGCCAAGGATAGCACCTGATTGTGGGCAAACCCCCCCAGTATACTCCCGGTTTCAATTTCAGTGGGAGCAGGAAGGTTTTTAGCCAAGGCTATGATTGGGGAAAAATCCTTTTTGCCCTCCCCATCCGCTTCAATATGGGGACAGCCGGGATAGCCGGTAGAACCCGTTGTAAATATTCTATTTCTAACTTCCTCACTTCTGGGCGGAACGATACAATTAGTGGTAAAAAGAATAGGCCCCTTAAAAGATGCAA
>JAAYTH010000056.1 GCA_012523785.1 Bacillota bacterium
CCCTCCTAACTGTCCAATGCTCACACTGCTTCAACACGATATCTAATGCTCCTTGCATTTCTTTGGGCGGGTAGTCATATTTTCTCAACAGGCGTCTGACAATGGTTCTCATCCTGGCCCGACCCGATTTCTTTAACTGCCAGTCTATAATTCCACCGCAAAAGTGTGCTTAAACTCCATTATCAACTCATTTAAAGTTGATTTAAAACCCAACCAAAGCATTATTTCCGATGGAATCATCAGCTAAACATCATTCCACCTAATATTTTCACTACTATCACACCAATTAGGCATTGTCCACTATGTCTTTACCAATACCACCACATTATTTAGCATCATCGAGGATATTATCTAAATTATCTTTTTCATCAGCACCACTGCCATCCTCACCACCATGCATCCTTGTGACTTTCTCCAAAGGATTTCAAAGGCCAGGAGGATGTTGACGGGAAAGTTTGTTCTTCCCATATCCTCTGCCTAGAGGCAGGCGAAGGCTTGTTTGTCAATATTGCAGAAGACGTGCTCGTAAAAAGGTCTTGCCCAGGATTCTCTTAGGCGTTTTTGGACGTTTTTGGGCATTTCATGGTTAGATTATTTCAGCACCAAAGTCTTTGTCCCTAGCAAACAATGGTAGTTTTTCGGAGGCCCGGCGTCGACCATGATTTATTGAAAGGCAGATTCAATTTTGTTCCTGTAATATATTAGCACCAAGCCCTAAAGCTATCACTTTAGCAGGATATTTATAATATTGAGCGAATTAATTCACCTGTGGGCCTATGTATGATCGTATCTTTTTCTTTACCCGGCTGCAACAAAGAAGGTAGATAGGCGAAATATCAGCAATGCTGGCCGGGCCAACAGAGATACTGGCCTATAAACCTCAAAGTTTCATAACAAATTATATTTAGGAGGGAGTTTATATGAATGTTCGTGATCAGGCGGCCCGGATCCAAGCCCAAATAATTGAACTGAGGCGGCATTTCCACATGTATCCGGAACCAAGTTGGGAAGAGGTGAATACATCCGCAAGAATTGCAGAAGAACTATCAAAATTAGGGATTTCCGTGCGGCGTTTGGCAAAAACGGGCTTGGTGGGCACATTGAAAGGAGGCAAGCCGGGCAAGACTGTTGCCCTGAGGGCTGATATAGATGCCCTTTCAATTCAAGAGGAAACCGGTCTTCCCTTTGCCTCCCAGAACAAAGGTTTCATGCATGCCTGTGGCCATGATTGCCATATAGCCTGTCTCCTTGGTGCCGCCACGATATTGTCGAAATTTAAGGATGAAATTGCCGGGACAGTAAAATTTATCTTCCAGCCAGCCGAGGAATCGGTGGAAGGGGCAAAATTGATGGTCGCTGAAGGTGCCATGGATGGTGTAGATGCTGTCTTTGGTATGCATGTATTAGCTGAGCTGCCAGTAGGTACGGTAAATATAGCCCCCGGACCCCGTATGGCTTCAGCTGATATGTTTAAAATCAAAATAGAAGGTCAGGGTGGACATGGTTCGGCACCACATCGGGGGGTAGATGCCATCCTGGTGGGTTCAGCCCTGATAATGAATTTACAGTCCCTTGTTAGCCGTGAATTTAATCCCCTGGAACCTGTGGTAGTCCATGTGGGCAAATTAGTGTCCGGTGACCGCTTTAATATCATCGCCAGCCGGGCCATACTAGAAGGGACAAATCGCACTTTTAATGCCGATATCAGGCAGCAACTACCCAAAACTATGCAGCGGATTGTCGACAATACTGCAGCAGCCTACCGGGCTACAGCTGAGTTGGAATATAATTGGGGTTGCCCCCCACTTGTTAATGATGCCTCTTTAACCCAAATAGTACAGGGAACGGTTAAAAAACTGTATGGTGAGGAAAGCCTAGTCAGTATGCCTCCCCTTACCGTCAGCGAAGACTTCCCATTTTATGCGGAAAAAGCCCCGGGGGCCTATGCCTTTCTAGGCGTTGGAAACGCAGAAAAGGGCATAGGATGGCCCCTGCATCATGCCCATTTTGATGTGGATGAAAATGCACTAAAGATAGGTACTGCACTTTACGCCCAATTCGCCCTGGATTATTTAGCAGTAAAATAACTGCGGCCCTGCCACCCTCCCGTCAAGGGCACCTAAGTGTGACATAATAAAAATACCCCGGGAGAAGGGGGGATCCCCCTTCCCCGGGGTTTTGCCAGTTCTATTTCCTTCGTCTGTTACCAAATTTCCCGCTGTTTAAATTCATATATAAAG
>JAAYTH010000057.1 GCA_012523785.1 Bacillota bacterium
ATACGGTTACAGTACCAACGCCCGGGATGCGCCGGGCCATGTATGAGGCCGAAGTTGGCGATGATGTTTACGGTGAAGATCCAACCATCCATCGTTTGGAGGAAATGGCGGCGGAAATGTTGGGAAAAGAGGCTGGGCTCTTTGTTACCAGCGGTACCATGGGCAATCTGGTATCTATCCTGACCCACACCAGGCCGGGTAATGAGATTATCTTGGAATCTGAATCCCATATTGTCCACTATGAGGTGGGGGGATGTGCCGCTTTGGGTGGGGTCATGGTTCGTACGGTGCCCGGGGAGAAGGGGGCCATAAATCCGGAAGTATTGGAGGCTGCCATCCGGGGTGGGGATATCCATTTTCCCCAGACGGCTTTGATTTCCATGGAAAACACCCACAACCGGGCCGGGGGAGTTACCGTTCCCCTAAAAAACATTAAGGCTATCCAGGAGGTGGCGGTAAAATATGGGATTCCCATGCACCTGGATGGGGCTAGAATTTTTAATGCGGCCCTGGCTTTGAAAATCCCGGCAGCGGACCTTGCAGAGGATTTTGAATCCGTCATGTTCTGCCTGTCTAAGGGCCTGGCGGCCCCGGTTGGGTCTGTAATTGTGGGGTCTAGGGACTGGATTGAAAAGGCCCGTAAGTGGCGGAAAATGCTGGGTGGGGGGATGCGCCAGGGGGGTATACTGGCGGCCGCGGGAATAGTTGCTCTGGAGGAAATGGTGGACAGGCTGAGGGAAGATCATATCAATGCCAAGCGTTTGGCAGTGGGTCTGGCGGAATTACCCCAGGTGCAAGTTGATCCAGAAGCGGTGGAAACTAATATGGTCCTCATGGACGTGGGGCCCAGCGGGAAAACCGGGGAGGAATTTGTTGCCCTCCTCAAGGAGGCGGGGGTCTTGGCCAGTGCCATGGGTCCAACTACCTTGCGTCTGGTCACCCATAAGGATATTTCCCCGGCGGATGTGGAAAGGGCCCTACAAATTATCGAGGAAATACTACAATAAGGGTGCTAATCAAGGGCTATATGTCGCCTTATTAGCCTGATTCAGTAAATAGGGGGGTATTTTACCCCCCTATTTATTTTTTCGCCCTCTTCGACAACTTGACCAGCTAAGGTAGAAGTGGTAGACTGGAAAGTGGGAACATTCCATTATATCTACCAATTGGACCCACACCAGGCCCCGGCTAACCTTTGGGCAAATATTTCGGCAAATTATCCCGGGAAAGGAGGCTGCCAGTAGCAAAATAAGGCATAAGGTACTGGGATATGATTTATAGATGTTAATTCTAGGGGGTGGGGCTGAAAATAAAAACGGCATTTCCTTACTAATACTTTAGGAGGGATTTTGCGATGTTAGCACTTTATAGGCGGATGGGATTAGCGACTAAGATAACAATTGGTATGGTAATTGGTCTGATATTTGGTTGGATCTTTAAGGCCCATTATGCGACCTGGTCGGTTGTTACTGATCCTATAGGGGATATATTCCTTCGTCTGTTGATGATGACCATCTTGCCCTTAATTTTCTTTTCCATTGTTTCCGGTATTGCTGGTATCGCGGATCTGCAGAGGTTAAGACAGGTCGGCGGTATTTTTCTCGTTTACTGGTTCTTTTCTTCCCTATTTGCCGCAGTCATTGGTTTAATTTGGGCTTATATTATTAAACCTGGTGCAGGAATTATACTACATGAAAAAGAAGTATTTACAACAGAGGGTGTAGATGTCTTAAGGAGCTTCATTGAATGGATACCCGACAATATATTTGCCGCCCTGGCGGATTTTAACATTCTTCAGCTTATAGTCTTCTCTCTATTTGTAGGTTTTGGCATTGTTTTTATTGGCCATACCGATGCTGGCAAACTTTTAAGTAAGTTTGTGGCGGCTGGCAATGATTTAATGACCAGGATAGTAGAAATTGTCATGAATTTTGCTCCTTTAGGGGTAATGTGTTTAATGGCTGATGTCACTGGTTCTTTAGGTACAGAAGTCTTGACGGGCCTTACGAAGATGCTTTTAACCCAGTATGTGGCCTATGCCACTGTTATAATTATAGTATATCCTATTCTTCTCAAGTTCTTTGCCCGCGTAAATCCCATCCAGCATTTTAGGAATATTTACCCAGCCATGATCCTGGCCTTTTCCACCTGCAGTTCCAGTGCCACCCTACCCCTGACCATGAAGGTAACCAAGGAAAGGGCGGGGGTGCCGGAGGATAATGTCAACTTGATTGCTCCCCCGGCAGCGACTATTAATATGCATGCTTGTGCTGCTGAAATGCCTATTTATGCTGTATTTGCTGCCCAAATGTTCGGTTTGGATCTGAGTCTGGGTTCCTTGGCGGTCATTTCCTTCTTGGGTGTAATTATGGCAGCTGGTGTGGCTGGTGTTCCCGGTGGTGGCATCATGATGGC
>JAAYTH010000058.1 GCA_012523785.1 Bacillota bacterium
AAACCTAGATCGGGCTTACAAAGTGCAATTTCAAGTTTTTCCTTTCCCACTGCGGCGGCAATTTCTTCTTGGAATGCTACCAATTTTTTGATATTTCGATGCCCAAAGGCAATAGCCTCCAAAACACACTCTTCCGATACCTCTTGGGCCCCGGCTTCCACCATCAGCACATTTTCCTTGGTCCCGGCCACTACCAAGTGCAAGTCACTCTTTTTAGTCTGCTCCAGGGTTGGATTAATGACATACTCCCCTTCAACCAGGCCCACAATTACAGCCCCCACCGGGCCTCCAAAGGGAATATCAGAGATGGTCAGGGCACAAGAAGCACCAAATAGGGCTGCCATTTCCGGAGGGTTATTCATATCAACAGACATTATGGTGGCTACCACGTGGACATCATTGCGAAAACCCTCGGGAAACAAGGGCCTTAAGGGCCGGTCGATAAGCCGGGCCGATTGGATTGCCTCCTCTGTAGGGCGCCCTTCTCTTTTGATAAAGCCACCGGGAATTTTGCCAACAGAATAAAGACGTTCTTCGTAATCCACGGTCAGGGGAAAAAAATCAATACCCTCCCGCGGCTCAGCAGAAGCCGTCGCAGTTACCAAGACGACTGTGTCACCATAACGCACAAAAGCTGCACCATTGGCTTGCTGGGCAACCTTGTTAAGTTCTACCTGCAACAGCCGTCCACCACATTCTATTTCATAGACTTCCGGCATTCCCATACCTCCTTTCAATTATTGTAAGCATTCGTACTTGACAAGGGTTAAATTAGTTATTCCCACACCACCCTTAAAAACAGCTAGATTTTGGCCTGTCCCTAAACAATGAACAGAGGTGGCCTGTGTTCCCGCAAATATAATAGATAAAGCAAAGGTCAGTGGATCATTTGGGCATTATGATATTATTGTTAGACTAGATTTTTAACCCCAAAAACTGCATACTTGAAAAAAGAGCGGGACAGCCCGCTCCCTACCTGCGCAATCCCAATTTATCCAAAATCACCCGATAGCGCTCCAGATCCCGATCCTTTAAGTAATTCAAAAGACGGCGGCGGCGGCCAACCATTTTCAGCAGGCCACGCCGGGAATGATAGTCCCTCTTGTGCTCTTGCAAGTGTCTGGTTAAATAGTTTATCCGTTCCGTCAGTATTGCAATTTGCACCTCCGGCGATCCGGTATCGTGCTCATGCAATTTGAAATTATCTATAATACTCAACTTCTTTTCTACAGTTAAGGCCATTATTCTCACCTCCTATCCTAATATATCCCCGATAAGCCAAGTAAACCGTCGGAGTAATCGGCTCACCTAGCCTATGGTTCATAAAAAAGGGGCAGTAAAGAAATTATTACTTATCTTCCCCCTCCACTAAGTTATTTTATCACACAGGGTGGACAATTGTAAACAGAGGGAAAAACTTTGACCCACAATTACCAGCTGCACGCTACTATTCAGCCATACTCAGTGATGTCATCCTGAGCAAAGCGAAGGATCTTACTGGTTGAGGAATATAAAGACCCTTCAGTAAAGCCTTCCCTCTGCTAGGCTCCGGGCAGCGGAAGGACAACTAAGGAAGTTTATGGCATATATTATAGAAACCTTACAATTTTTGTTTTGCAGATACCGCTGAATACTAACGGCCGGGCAATTTACAAGGGAATTGATCTAGCAATGATTCCCCGGGCCCGCCGGATATCCTCCCCTATCTGTTCTTGGAGTTCTCGGGGGGAAGCAAATTTACGCTCCGGACGAAGATATTCTATAAATTCCGTAGTTAATTCCTCCCCATAGAGTTCCCCTTGAAAATCAAAGAGATTGATCTCCACCCGGGTTTCCCCGGGGCCAAAGGTGGGACAACCCCCCACATTGGCAACACCATAAAAGACATGCTCCGCCCAG
>JAAYTH010000009.1 GCA_012523785.1 Bacillota bacterium
AAAGAGGGTAATAGAGGCCTATAGAAGAAATCAGATTGATAATGCCAAGAGCTTGGAAATACTATTGCAAGCCCAATATGGGGAAGGGCACTACACTGGGGATGCGGATAAGGTTAGTGAAGAGCATGAAAAATATCGCCTTGATGGTAGTGTTAGTGGCCATAGAGATTATGCAGGGGAATTAAATAAAATAATAAAGGAACTAATAATTATTGCCCAGGAACTAATTGCAGCGGATAAGGCCGGCGATGAAATTGGGCTGACAAAGGAAGAACTATCCTTTTATCATGCTATAACATTTACTGGAACCATCAAGAACCTGTATGAAGATGATGTACTGATAAAAATGGCACAGGAGCTGGCAAAGGAATTGAAGGCCAATGAATCAATAGACTGGCAATCAAAGAAATCGGGTCGGGCCAGGATGAGAACCATTGTCAGACGCCTGTTGAGAAAATATGACTACCCGCCCAAAGAAATGCAAGGAGCATTAGGTATTGTGTTGAAGCAGTGTGAGCACTGGACAGTTAGGAGGGCAAGATGATTATTGGTAGTTTGCAGCGGTTTTGACTATGAACAAAGCCTTGGGTTTGTCGATAGGCGACACCCAAGGCTTTGAAAATCTAATTAGGCGATACATTGGTTCGGGAAGCGCCCGAGGCGAAAAGTTGCAGGTGGTATGGTGTATGAGACTTGTGACTTCCGGCTCAATTACATAATAAATATCCCTACGATTGTAGCCACTACTAAACCGGCCATTACCGGGATGAAGTTTTTACGGGCCAACTCCAATGGTGATACACCGGCGACGCCGGCAGTTGCTGCCAAACCAAAGCACCAGGCCACAATGGTTCCTCCCCCGGACCATACGGCGGCTACCTGGCCAATGGCTGCCAAGGTTGGAACATGGGCCCCCACGGGGCCTCCTAAAGCCTGGGCCAGGCCTCCTACCAGGGGAATTCCCGAAAAACCAGAACCATCGAGGCCGGTAATTATACCGATTACCATGTTACCAAAACCCAGGGCTATCTTGTTTAAAGGTAAGGCCCGGGCCACCGTTTCCCCGATGTCAAACAATAACTGCGGTGCACCTTCACCCAAAATCATGGCTGACTCCGATCCACCCAGGAAAAAGAATCCTGCTATGGGTATAACGGGAGCAAAGATTTTGATGGCGAAGGTAAAACCTTCCCTAAGGTGGGCAACAATCCTTTCCAGGGATTTGTTTTTTTCCACTGATATTGTTGCGGCGATTAAAATTGCCGCCCCGGTCCCACCCAAAAGTGCTGTTGCGTCGCCACCTTTTATTTTATTTATAACCATCACCACAATGACCACCAATAGAACAAGTGGTACAACTCGACCAAAGGTCTGTGCTAAAGGATTTCGTGAAACTTCGAGCTGGGTATACTCTGTTTTTTTTGTTTTTGTTGTTGATACCGGCTCCTTATCAAGGCTTCTAATCATCATAATGTAGATTATGATGGTAGCTACTACCCCGGAAATGATGGAGAGGAGGGCGCCCCTTGATAATACTAAGGCTACATCTACTCCCGCTGATTTGGCGGCAAGTTGGGGTGCTCCCTGTAGGACCAGATCTCCGGAAAGGCCCATACCATGGCCTAAAACATTAACCGCCATTGCTGCATACATGGCGGGAAGGCCGGCATCAATGGCTACCGGGATTAAGACTGCCCCCACCAAGGCGGTAGCCGGTGTAGGCCAGAAGAATAGGGATGCCGCATACATTGCCAAACCAAGGGTAAAGAAGGTGGTGGTAGGTGTTGTCATGAACCTTCTTACGGGTGACAACATTATTTTATCTGCCCCCATAACCTCTAGGGATCTTAACATGGCCACCATAATGGCGATGATTAACATTACATCGAATATTTCTGTTCCCCCGGTCATTAGGGAGTGGAATAATGCTTGCAAGCCAGCTATAATGGATCCGGTGTAAATAGAGCCTATCAGGAAGGTGCCTATTAAGCATATCATGACAACATCCCGGCGGAGAATCATGGCGGTGATAACTGCTAGGACGACTAAAATATAAATCCAATGGCATAATGTAAGCAATTAGAAACCTCCTTTCTTTGCTTTTAATTCTAATTGTAAACTCTATAACTATTAATCCTGGCTGACCCTCCTTTCTTCTATCCATGTATGGGGCATTATTATTATTCATTATTCAAGTATTACATCCGGCATGCCAACATGTTTTCCGGCAATACAAATACTCGCATATAATATGAATAATACGATGTTCAAGATATATCTCCTCTCAAAAAATCCTATCATAATAATATGCAGGAGAAGGTTAATTCGTGAATCCAATATTTCTGATGCTTTGGCTACTTTGCACCTAATGTAATATTTACTGAATTAATTGCCGCCGATAAATAACAGTCAGGGGCTTTAAAAGAAGGAATAAGTGGATAAGGGGTGAACTATTTAGTGAGCATTGAGTATATGGGAGCAAAAATTGGTGTTGGTGCTTTAGTGAAGGATACGCTCTTTTGTTGTAGAATGAATCTATATATTGTGGCCGTCTAGTGTGACATTTAATTTTATGTATGCCCCTGTTGGAACAATACAATTTGAAGGTTTTAAGGGATTTAGTGCTTTGTTTTTCTTTAATCCCGGTGTTGGTCTAACTCGTAATAGGAATCTTACATAAGGTAAATGTTAATAAAAAAAGAGGGGATGAACCCGGTGGAGGATAGTGCAACATTTGTTATTGTAAATACGGGCAAGGGGACTAATGTGCTGCAGGAAGCAAAAAAAATCGGCGTGACTAGGGGGGCAATTTTTCTGGGCAAGGGGACAGTCCGCAATCGTATTTTGGAATTGTTAGGCTTTGATGAGGTGAAGAAGGAAATAGTAATAATGCTCTCAGATGCGGGGCTGGAGGGCAGGATTCACGCTGTAATAAGGGAAAAGTTTCAGATGGATAAACCGAATTACGGTATAATGTTTTCCCTACCGGTGAAAAAAGTAATTAGTATTAACCATTGTCCTTCGCTAGAGGCAGAAATGGGGGTTAAAACTGACATGGGGGATATGGAGTATGAGGTGATTTTTACTATAATAGATAGGGGACAGGCGGATGAAGTTGTGGATGCTGCTAAAGATGCGGGCGCTCCCGGTGCTACAATCATCAATGCCAGGGGTTCCGGGGCCCATGAGGATAGCAAGTTTTTTGGTATACACATTGAGCCGGAAAAGGAAATAGTGCTGGTAGTTGTTAAAAAGAAAAAAACAGAAGCCATTATTGAATCTATAAAAGGCAGGGTAGATATTGATGAACCCGGCGGGGGAATTATGTTTGTTATGGATGTGAACAGGACCTCCGGTTTATCGGAGGAATCTTACTTTTGATTTTTGCTTGGGGAATGGGGTGAGGCGATTGAAGGGTCAGAAGGCAAATGTTGAAAATATATTAGGGATATTGGAGCGGGAATATGGTCAGGTTGAATCGGGCTTGCGTTTTGAAAATCCCTTCCAACTTCTTGTTGCAGTCATCTTGTCGGCCCAATGTACTGATGTGCGGGTTAACCGGGTGACAAACAGGCTATTTGCCAATTATAAAACACCGGAAGACTTTGCTAGACTTGATCAGGAGGAACTGGAAGGGGAGATTAGGGAATGTGGGTTATTTCGGAATAAAGCAAAGAACATAAGAAAAACCTCTGCTATTTTGCTAGAAGATTACGAGGGTCAAGTTCCCTCTACCCGGGAAGAATTGATGTCCTTGCCGGGAGTAGGGCGAAAGTCGGCCAATGTTGTCCTGAGCCACGCCTTTGGGCAAGATGCCCTGGCAGTTGATACCCATGTCTTCCGGGTCAGCCATCGCTTGGGGCTGGCCGATGGGAAGACGCCTTTGGCGACTGAACGGCAATTACTGCAGATTATTCCCCGCAATAAATGGAGCCAATCCCACCAATGGCTCATCAGGCACGGCCGGCAGGTATGCCGGGCCCGTAAACCCCGCTGTGAAGTGTGCACCCTGCGGGAATATTGCCCGCGGATGTTTGTATGCGGGGAGGAAGGTGCGTGAGACTCATACAAATGCTCTTCTGCCATGCCCGGGAGAAGGGTATAGAATTATTGGGTATAACTGGAGCCGAACCCTTTCATTTGGCACGGCAGGTGGTGCAGGATCGAAAGCAACAAGGGCTGTATACCCCCTTTGCTCCGGCAAATATAGACAGGGCCTGTGATCCCCTCCGGGTTATGCCGGGGGCGAAAAGTTTGGCTCTTCGCTATTTAGTGTGGAAACCGTTACTAACACAAATTGACATAATTGGTATACCCCTAATTTCCCCTACTCTGTGTTTGTGTCACGAGTCTATACTTGTGTCACTAGCCATATCAATAAAGTCATAAAAATGCTTTGGGTAAATCCATCTTAAGGTTACTACAAGTAAGGTAAATAATTGTGATCAAGTTTTTAGTATTGCGATAACCCCTGGCCTTCCTTTTAGTTGCCTGAATAAGACTGTTGATACCCTCAAGAATACCATTGTTAATTCTGCTAGTAATATACTGGATGACCCCATCCCAGTGTCGCTTGATAGTATAAGCGGCCTGCTTGATTGGTTCAAGACGGCTATGAGTAGCCCAGAAATACCACTTTTTAAGATAAGTTGTGGCAATATCCTGATCTTCTATTTCCCAAAACTCCTGAAGGCTTAATTTTATGTTGTAGGCCCTGGCTGTTTTAAGGTTCATCTGGGAAAGGGATCTTAGCCTGGCATTTTGTTTCCCCGTTAGATTCATAGGGTTTTTTAACCAGATGTACCTTGTGTTTTTCAAGCTTTCGTTTACCTGTTGCTCCTGTCTTCTTACCTGATCTACCGCTTCATTGATAATTTTCATGACATGGAATTTATCGAAGGTAATAGCGGCATGTGGGAAGTTATCCTCGGCTCCTTTGATGAAGGCAGGAGACATATCACAACAGATATTTCCAATACTATTGGGTTCACCATTATGTTGTTGTAGATCCTTTGCAAATGATTTGACCGTCTTTGCATCCTTGCCTTCGGTTGCATAGATTACCTTGGATTTATCCAAGTCAACAAAAACACTCACATAATTGTGTCCACGTTTGCTGGAGGTTTCATCAATACCAATATTAGCCACATTACTGAAATCTTGTTTTTCCCGGGCCTCTTTTACATAATGGTTGATAACCCTCCAAATACGGGTATCATGTTCCCCAACCGTTTTGGCCAGGCTATTAATTGGCATAGCCTTGGCAAGTTCAATCATGAAGGCTTCAAACAGTAGGGTAAATCCCGAACCGGGCCGGGCCCAAGGAGGTTCTACTTGTA
>JAAYTH010000059.1 GCA_012523785.1 Bacillota bacterium
CCCGCCCGGCGGCTGATTTCCACCGCCTCCGTGGCCTCAGGCCGGGCCGGATCCTGGAGGGCAAAAAACCCCACCAGAGTCAATTCCTTCTCTACGGTGGCCGTCGCCAATTCCGCCGGCACTTGGGGCCAAGAACGCAGGGCCAGGGCCAGCACCCGCTCCCCCCGGGCTGCCAAATCCCCATTGATGGCAATGAGCCGCTCCTTATATTCCCCCGTCAGGGTTTTTCTTCCCCTTTGGGTAAAGAGGTGGGTGCAGGCCTGTAAAAGGACATCCGGGGCCCCCTTGGTGAAGGACCTTACTTCCCCTTCCCAACTATGGAAGGTGGTCATCAACTTTCGCCCCGAATCGAAGGGGATTTCCGCCAGGCGGGGATACTTCCCCTCCGCCTTTTCCTTACTCCAGCCCGCCTTGGCCGCTGCCACTATTAGGGCACCCTCCGTTGGATCACCAATTATTCCATACCCGTTACCCTCCGAATTCCCCCAACGGGCATCATTACACAAAAGACCCCCCAGGAGCATCAACCCCAAGCAGCTATTATCCCGGGGGGTTATTTGCTTTCCCTGTCGATTTAGGAATTCACCCTGGGGCTGGTACCCAGCTCCGGTCAAGTGAAAATTATCCTCAGCCACAAATATTTGTTTCACCGTCATCTCATTCCTTGTCAGGGTTCCCGTCTTATCAGAACAGATAATGGTGGCTGTCCCCAGGGTTTCCACCGCCGGGAGCTTCCTGATAATCACCTGCCGCCGGCTCATCCGGGTTACCCCCAGGGCCAGTACAATGGTAACGATGGCCGGCAGCCCCTCCGGCACCGCCGCCACGGCCAGACTGACAGCAGTCATAAACATAGTCAATGCCCCTTCACCCCGCCATATCCCGGTGAGGAAGACAATAAGAACTATGACCCCCGCCGCAACTCCCAACTGCCTGCCCAGCCTTCCCAGCTGCCGCTGCAAAGGGGTGGGCTGGGGGGGCACTGCCGATAGCAGGGAGGCAATGAGGCCCAATTGGGTATTTTGGCCCGTTGCCACCACCAGGGCCCGCCCCCGTCCCCCGGTGACGGTGGTGCCCATAAAAAGCATATTCCTTTGGTCCCCCACCGGAATATCCCCCGGGCCCAGGGTAGCCGGGTCCTTTTCCACCGGCAGGGATTCACCCGTTAAAACCGATTCATCCACCTCCAGGGAAACATGCTCCATCAGCCGGGCATCGGCAGGAACAAAATCCCCCGCATCCACCAGGATCAAATCCCCCGGTACCAGGGCCTCCGCCCTTACCTCCCTCACATCCCCCTCCCGGATGACCTTGGCCAGGGGCTTGGCCATCTCCTCCAGGGCCCGCAGGGCCTGCTCCGCCTTGTGTTCCTGCACAACCCCCAAAACCCCATTGAGGATAACTATGATCATAATGACCACCGTGTCGGCCCATTCCCCCAAGAGGCCCGAAATCACCGCCGCCACCAGCAGGATGATCACCAGCACCTCCCGCATTTGCCCCAG